>JAABPZ010000335.1 GCA_011391755.1 Methanothrix sp.
TTCTCGAAGCAGTTTTGCGCCACCTCGAGAGAATTCAGCTCCATCAAGACCAATCCTTTGGTGTTCCAAGCATCAGCGTTCTTGGAATTGAGCTTTATCGCCTTGTCCAGGAGAGGAAGAGACTCGTTGAAACTACCCTGCATAGCCAAGATCCTGCCTTGCCGATACCAGGCCATATCAAGTGACGGGTTTAAGGCAGCGGCCTGGCTGTAGGCCTGCAATGCCTCCTTAGATCGTTCCGTTTCCTCCAGGATCATGCCTTTATTAAACCAATAATTAGCATTTTTGGGGTTGATCTGCAAGGCCATCTCCAGAGAATTTAAGGCCTCTTCATGCTGCCTCATGCCACCGGAAAGGATCAGGGCCCGATCATTGTAAGCCTGTGCATTGGAGCCGTCCAGGAGGATGAGCTGGTCAAAGCTGTCTACAGATTCACTGTATCTTTTCATAATGCGGAGAAGATTAGCTTTGAAGCTCCAGGCCCAGGTATCGCTGGAGTTCATTTCTAGGTATTCATCGATGTCCTGCAAGGCCAGGGAGTAGGAACCGTTATTGTAGTCGCTCTGAGTCTCTGAAAGCCAATAATTGGCATCCTGGCTCAGGGCGGGCGGGATGGTCACCAGGAAAAAGGCCATTAGAAGGAGGGCTATGTACTTCATGCTCTCTAATGTATTGGAGGAAGTGGATATAGCTTGCGGTCGGATTTCAGTATTATTATCCTACTAATATCAATAAAAAGAGAGAAGATGGCTTAGAGTTCGACCTTCCCCGCCTCATCTGCCGTATAGCCCATATGAACCACGGTGCATAGCTTCTTGACCAGAAGCGTTGGGTTTTTCGCCTGGAAGATGTTTCTGCCGAAGGCGACGCCGGTCGCTCCGACCGATATTGCGTCATAGACCATCTGCAAGAGGTCCTTTTCCGTGTCCATCTTGGGTCCACCGGCGATAACTACCGGCACGCTGCAGCCCTCTACAACCTCTTTGAAGGTATCAGGAGATCCGGTGTAGTTGGTCTTGACAATATCCGCCCCTAGCTCAGAACCGATTCGGGCGGCAAGCTTGACGAACTCCACATTGTGCTCGGACTTGACCTTCGGTCCGCGAGGATACATCATGGCAATGAGAGGCATGCCCCACAGATCGCAGGTTCGAGCTATTCTGCCCAAATCATGCAGCATTTCCGCTTCATCATCAGCGCCCACATTGACGTGAATGCTTACCGCATCCGCGCCCACTCTTATGGCATCCTCCACCTCAGTCACAAGAACCTTGTGATTGGGATCCGGACCAATTGAACTTGATGCCGAGAGATGGATGATCAATCCGATATCGCGTCCATAGCCCCGGTGGCCGTGCAGCGGCAGACCCATGTGCCCTAAGACGGCATTGGCACCACCCCCAGCTACCTTGTCCACCGTAGCAGGCATGTCCGTCAGACCGGCGATGGGGCCTACGGAGATACCGTGATCCATGGGTACAATGACCGTTCTGTGAGTCTTGCGATCCAAAATGCGCTCCAGTCTTATCGCCTTTCCGATCTTGCTCATGACCAGTATCGATGTGGATACTAAAATTAAAGATGATGGTCCAGATAGAGCAATGTGGCCAGGCCGTAGAGGTAGGGCAGGGAGAAGAGAGATAGCAAGGCACCGATGAAAGGAATGGTGGGAAGCACTGCACCGATGGCCAGGGAGGCGAGGACTACGATCAGAGCATCGGATAGGTTGGCCTCGACAAAACGGTAGCTTTCTTTCAGGGCCTCTATGCCGGATTTGCCGTCAATCATTACCGTTTGGGCGACGAAGTAGAAGGCGAAGCTCAGGATCACTCCAGGGATGAGGAAAAGCACATATCCAGAAGCTACAATTATGCCGGCCAGGAGGGAGGTGAGGACAAGCGGCTCTATCTTGGCTAAAGTGGCCTGCCAGGCGCGGGAGAGATCGGCCTTGTTACCGATGGATGCCTCTCGAATCATCTCTATGGTCATGCCTTCCGCCAGGAAGAAGAGTACGATCATCAGTACTATGAACAGGAAAAGTCCTGCCAAGGCCGAGAACGCGACGAATCCTTCTTCTCCGAAGACTGCTAGCAGCCCCATGTAGCCCGCGAAGATCACCATACCCAAGATGAGAGCTGCTATGGGAATGAGGGAAGGCACAATCATAATGGGATTTTCCCTGTAGATCTGGAAGGCACGGGAGAATAACTCACCTAGCGCCCTTTTCTTCGGGCTTTTTGTCTTT
>JAABPZ010000336.1 GCA_011391755.1 Methanothrix sp.
TATAGCCGGAACTTGTAGGCAGTTTTCATATTAACTTAATGTGGTCGTTCCATGCTATATTAAGTCAATTAGTGCGCAGCGAAAGTAATCATGACCGGGGAACGATGCATCCCCTGCCTGAAGTCTGGGGTCTTCTCTACCCCTGTACCCCAACAAGATAAAGTCAGCTCCATCACATCGGCATTCAAACTGCTCTGCAAAGCCTTGTTTAAAATGCGCATGTCATACTGTCCATCGTAGGGCTCACTGGTGATTGTCACCCTCACAAAATCGCCGCACTTGAGCGCATAATCCGGCCTGGTCCAGATCATCAATGTGCGCTCATCGCACATCTGGCCGATCTTGGCGGCTGTGCAAACAATGAGCTAATCCTCGCTCATGGAAATATCGCTGGTTACATGCTCTTTCCAGATGCCGCTTGTGGGTAAATAATCCCCACCATATTCCCGCCCCCATCTCATAGGCGCCCAAAAGGTGTATCCCCAGGTCGCATCCCGGCCTTTCATTATGACGGCATCAAATCCATAGTTTTAGGCATCAAGAGTGCCGGGCTGAAAGTCGATGAGATCGGCCTCTACATAGCTTTTCTGAGGATCATCATACCAGCCCCGATAAATTGCCCAATCACAATCAAGATCCTGATCGCCGTCACTCCTATTTACGAAATTAAATTCCAGGCCCTGATGGCTCACCACGCGGTTAATCGTAGTCATGAGCCGCTCATGTGTTGCCGGCACGCCAGGGCTGGAGAGATTCTGGTTTGTGATCGATCCGGCCCGGACGTGACAGTCCTTGTAGCCCACGATAAAACAGGGATAATGCTCCGGGCTGCCTTCCGGAGCGTCCACACCTGTTCTCACATACAGAAAATCTCCCCGAAACCACTGATTAATGCCCATCATGGCAAGAGAGCCGGCCTCTGTGAGAAGAGTAGTCCCCAGATAAATGGGGGGTGTTGGCAGGGGGATTCTCTGAGGGTAGGCTGTGCCGGTCGGCCCGATCAACTGATAAGTTCCGGCTGGAGCGCCGTAGGACACAAGCGCCCAAAAGGGCGTAGCCATGGAGCTGGCCTGGAATAAGAGGCCCTGGCTGGCCGGCGTGTCTCCCAATATGGTGTTTACTGTGTAGTTAGCTGTGAAGGCCCTCACAAATGGATAACGGTACTGCAGTATGGCCGAATGGCCCAGGCAGTGGTACTCCTGCGGCTTCTTTGATTTGAAAGACGGCCTCTTAATGCCATCAAACCATCCGCAGAAGACGGGCATGGTCTCTCCTGCTTTGGTTAGGAAGCCATCAATCCCTGAGCTTCCATTGCAGAAGGATTGCCATGAGCAGGGCCGGAAGAGTGAATTTGATGTAAAAAATCACGCTGAGGGTGAGACTTCAGCCTATTTTTACCGGTAAAAGGGCTTGATTTTGCCACAAATTGAGACCATTTTATGCTCATAACTCACACATCAAAATGTTTGTAGAGTTTGTGCGCTTTGTCGATGGTCACGATCTCCAGGATCTTAACCAGCTCCTCCTCCTTACAGGCTTCATCTTTCTCATGTATCTGGAAAACGGCTCAAGCCAGGCAGAAGCCTTTATCACCTTTCTGTGAGATACTACTCCCCATATCAGCCTGAATATGTGCGAGCAAAAAGCATGATACCAGAACTCTTGCGCGAAATTGTAGCCAAAGGCGAAAGCCTGAATGTGGAGTTCAAGGGCGAGGAGAAGGCAGCCCTGTCAGATTCGGCGCTGGTCGAAGCAGTCATCTGCCTTGCCAACCGATCTGGAGTTGAGCCGGGATGGCTCTTGGTCGGCGTGGAAGACGATGGCCGCATCACCGGCTCCAGGCCGCGCCACTCTGGAGAAAAGACCGATATATACCGTGTTTCAGCTCTCATTGCCAATCGCACCCGCCCGTCTCTGGCCTGTCGTGTAGAGATCGTTGAGATGGATGGTCTGTCTGTTCTGGTTGTCGAGGTCCCCACATCCCGAACGCCGGTGAGCACTCCCGAAGGCAAGTATCAGCGCAGGGCTATAGGAGGCAAGGGAAAGCCTGAGTGCATGCCCTATCTCTTCCCCGAAATGATCGCCCGCCAGGCAGACCGGGGGATACAGGATTACTCCGCTCTGGTGGTGCCCGATGCTCGCTGGGAGGATCTGGATCCTCTGGAGTTCGAGCGGTTTCGGAGAATGATACGCGAGAGCCGGGGAAGAAGCGATGCCGCCCTGGCCGAGCTTCCCGA
>JAABPZ010000337.1 GCA_011391755.1 Methanothrix sp.
TTATTACACTGACCAGGACGATGTCGCTCTTTTCGACTTCTGCCATCATGTCCTTTGCATAACGTACCCCCAGACGCTTGGCCACCTCCACCTTGCCGCTCGGCCCCCAGACCGCCACGTCAAAGCCTTTATCCCTAAAGTAGCGGGCAAACCAGGAACCGGTCTCCCCAGTGCCGCCCAAAATCAATATGCTCGCCATTATGCCCTCGTCCTCCATCCCTTTTGGCTATGAAAATGCCTCTAAACTTAGTAAGGCTTTGCATGAGATCCAGGGAATCACGCAAAGGCGCGAAACCCCGATGAGAGATGGAATATTCTTGACTCACCCGGCGGCAACGTTCTGTCCTTATCCACTATACCCTTAGCTCTTTAGCCTTGGTGAAGGCTGCGCTAATCGGATTGCCTCGTCATAAGCCATGATGGCACCCTATACCACCTCTTGGCTTACCCTCCCTCCTTTTCATTTAATCGTGATTATGATATGTTTTGTATGTGTTCCCTACGTCTGCGACGACGACGCCTCTGGCTAGATGAGACATCTGTCATATAGCATCCATATGATCCATACTTGTATATCTCGTCACTTGTCTACATGGGCCTAAGGCGAAAGTCGATATTACTAGATCAATCCCTCCGAACGTGTCGGCTTTCTCCTCCTTCTATTCCATAAAGGAGAAGGTGCGACGGAGAGAACGTTGTAGGCAAATGACGGAGTACCTATCGCTTAAAAGTGGAAATAAATGGAGGCATATCAATGAATAAGAAATACCTGATTATTTTTCTGTTGCTAGTATTCTTCATTTCAGCAGGTCAGTCCCTGGGTGAGAACGCGAATAATTCTAGCATAATCGCAGTTGCCGATCTCAAGTACATCTGGTCGGTGGCCGGCATCGAATCAGAAAAGATCACCATGGTCCTCAATCAGGACGGCAAAGATCTCTTCGGCCAGGCCAAGTATGAGCCGGATAACGGCAAAAAATGGAATGCAGAGGTCGTGGGCTCCATTGAGGGGAACGATGTAGAGCTGACACTGAGTGCCCAGAAGGATAAGGAGACGGTGACCACCAAGATGACAGGCATCTTCGATAACACCAACCAGACGATCGGCGGCAGCTTCTCTCAGGTTAGCTCTGGCAAGATCGTAAATAAGGGCAATTTCAGCGCCATGTGGATCAGCCCGGACACATCCAGCTATGCTCCTGCTACCATCGAGGAGCCCAAGGCAGAAACGCCTGCTCCTGCAGTCGTTAACACTACTGCAGGTGTAGAGACCACGACCGCCGCGACAGAGAACTCACTGCCGACTTCTTCGTCGAAGTCCTATTTCCATGACGTACGCCAGGATGCAGATAAGATCTTGACAGGCGTTGGGGACATCAGCCAGATACCTATTGGAATGGGCGGCAGCGGTCTATCCTAGATAAGTTGGGGGTCTTTAGATTTGAACAAGGCATTAATTCCGGGACAGGTCGATATGAGATACCACAAATCACTGCTTAGCATAACGATTATTGCTTTTTTCCTTTTCCAAGCAAATGCCGAAGCAGCCGATCCGCTTGACCCAAGCCAGATGGGTGAATCCATGGATATGCCCCTGTCCCAGGAGCTTATTAACGCTGCCATCAAAGCGGGAGTGATAACAGAATCCAATCCAATCTATAAATCAGATAGCAATCAACCAGGTTTCTCAGTCGTGCCTCCGATCGAAACGGATGCAGATAATTTTCTGGATAATGTGAATTTAACAGGCGCCTGGACTCTCGATCTCAAGGGCGATGCCCCAGAGCAAATGAAACTGTATCTAATCCAGAATGAAGACGTGATAATGGGTCAGGGAGTTATAAACAGAGGAAATAAAACGGAAAATGCCACAGCCAGTGGCTCAATATCTGGGCAGAAGCTGAGCTTAACCGTAATGCCAGTTGGTGTTTTGGACTTGTACAAGCTAAATCTGTCACTATCCACCCTGGCGGCTGCAGGAATCTATGCCGTTTACATGGCCGATGGTAGCAGTCAGTCAGGCGAAGTCACATTCGCGGTCTCCTCGAATATCTTCAAGCCTGCATCTACCGTCGCCAAAGATGGAACAGGTGCATATAAGACCGCAAACTCTGCAGCTGCGACGCCAGTCCAGCTTTCGGGGGCTAACGGGCTAAGCCGGAGCATTAGCTCCACAACGTCCACCAGCATGTCATCTGGCGGGGGATCAATGAGCGAAGAATCATCCAGCTC
>JAABPZ010000338.1 GCA_011391755.1 Methanothrix sp.
ATCCCAATCGAAGTGATAGATAGAACTGTCCCAACTCTGCACCCATTTCTCTTCCACCGAACTAAAGTTGTACTCCTTGGAGACCTCGCTCATCTGAATGCTCCCGCCCTTTGGCTGTTAGTGCAGTTGAACACAATGTTAATAGGATTATCGGTAGACCAATAGCAATATGGAACTTGTGATCTATCATGCAAATCAGTGCAACCCCAAGAAATGCACGGGAAAAAAGCTGGCCCGCTTCGATCTGGTTCGCTTAACCCATCATATAAACCAGCTCCTGCCTTTCCTGGTCTTGAGTCCCTTTTCCCAAAAGGCACTATCACCCGAGGACAAAGGGGCAAGGGGGCTGGCTGCCCTGGACTGCAGCTGGGCCCATGCCGAGGAGGTCTTCATGCGGCTTACGCTGAGGGAGAGGGCCCTGCCATTCCTGGTGGCCGCCAATCCTGTAAACTATGGAAAGCCTTTCCAGCTCTCCACGGTGGAGGCACTGGCTGCGGGGCTGATAATATTGGGTGAGAGAGAGCAGGCAGAATTGATACTCTCTAAATTCAACTGGGGGCATGTCTTTTTAGAGCTGAACCGTGCACCTTTGCAGGAGTACGCCGCTGCCAAAAATTCAGCGGAGGTGGTGATAATTCAGGATGCATATATGTCCGAGTAATATCACTGGCTTGATCAGGGCGCGTCATTTTGGAGAAGGAGATGGTGCATTTTGTCCCTCTTCGTCTCCAGATATCTTCTATTAATATTATTAGGCTCGGTTTCCAGGGGGACGCGCTCTACTATCTTCAGGCCGTAGCCCTCCAGGCCAATCACTTTGCGGGGATTGTTGGTCAGGAGACGAATCTCCTTGATGCCCAGATCAACCAAAATCTGGGCGCCAATGCCGTAATCTCTTAGGTCGGCCGGATAGCCCAGTTCGTTATTGGCCTCAACCGTATCTGAGCCCTCGTCCTGCAGGGCATAGGCGCGTAGCTTATTGGCGAGGCCAATGCCTCTGCCTTCCTGGCGCATGTAAAGCAGTACTCCATTTCCGTTCTCGCTGATGAGGCGAAGAGCTTTCCGAAGCTGCTCGCCGCAATCGCAACGTTGGGAGGAGAAGACATCGCCGGTGAGGCACTCTGAATGCACCCGAACCAAGGCGTCGGAAGCTTTGGGTTCGCCGGAAACGAAGGCGACGTGACACTGTCCGTCCAAGATGGACTCATAGCCAATAGCCCTAAAGTATCCGTAAACGGTAGGCATGCTCACATCCGAGACCTTGCGGATGAGCTTCTCGCGCTGCATGCGGTAGCTGATGAGGCTCTCGATGGTCACCATTTTAAGGCCATGCATGGCTGCGAAGACCTCCAGCTCAGGCAGGCGGGCCATGCTGCCGTCATCATTCATGATCTCACAGATGACGCCCGCTGGATTTAGGCCTGCCAGCCGGGCCAGGTCCACGCAGGCCTCGGTGTGGCCGGTGCGCCGCAAGACGCCTCCCTCTTTGGCCTGCAAGGGAAAGAGATGGCCGGGAATGACAATATCGCTTCGCTTCATTTTGGTGTCGATGAGGGTCTGCACTGTCGTGGCTCGATCAAAAGCGGAGATGCCGGTGGTGGTGTTGGCCCGGGCATCCACGGATACTGTAAATGCCGTGCCCATGGACTCCGTATTCTGGGCAGTCATGAGCGGAAGGTCCAGCTCTCGCAATCGTTCCGCCGTCATGGGCATGCAAATCAGGCCGCGGGCAAAGCGAGCCATGAAATTGATGGCATCAGGCGTCACCTTTTCCGCGGCCATCATCAGGTCGCCTTCATTCTCTCGATTCTCATCGTCCAACACTATGATGAAGCGGCCTGATTGGATATCTAAAATCGCATCTTCTACAGAGCAAAATGGCATATAAGACGAAGGGACAACTGCCGGATACTTAAGAGTTTTGTAGCGAGTACAAATTAGCGTTATCCACATCGCTGGTCTTAAGTTATGGCCGTTTCTTTGTGCGTCCTTTGTGGCTTTGTGCCTTTGAGGTTTGGTTTTTTTGGGTAGGAATGTGGGATTAGTGCTTACTACCACGCTCACCACAAAGACACAAAGGCACAAAGACGATCATTAACCCAAGTAAAATTACGGCTCTTCGTTATTTCCAGTTGCTAACCTAAGGTTACTATGTTTTTCCAGTTGTTAGTTAGTCGCTCTGTGCGTTCTCTGTGAACTGTGGTGTCTCTGTGGTGAAAACGTCGT
>JAABPZ010000339.1 GCA_011391755.1 Methanothrix sp.
TGGCTGAGCGCAGGGCCCATGGCCTCGCTCATACTCTGGCTGATTGCCTGGCTCATTTCTTGCCCTCCAGAAATTGAACTGCCTGCTCCCAGTGGGAGACTGTGATTTGCGGCTCCAGCATGCTCAGGGTGTGCTCCTCTTTGATCCTGGCCACGCCGCCGCCTGTGATGTTAAGAAGTATGATATCTTTGGCCCCTATGCTGCCGGCCATTGCCGCCTGCTCCAGCGCGGCCACGGCTACTGCCGGGGCATTTAGAATGTCGATCTCCTCAGACTGCTCGAAGAGCTTCTTGGCCGCTCTTGCCTGCAGGTCTGTTATGCCGTAGACCTCGCCGCCAGTTTCCGCCAGCGCATCTCTTACGCCGCCCGGCATGCCGTAGGGAGGTTTGCGATTGAAGAGAACATCATCAAACATATCGGCGCTGGCAGCCAGGGGCTCTTTTCCCTTCCAGGCATAGTAGATGGGCGCATTGGGAATATTCTGGGCCAAATGCAGCCTGGAAAGGAAGGAGCCGAAACGGCCGTCTGCCTTGAGGCGAAGCGCCGCCTCCCAGGCGGATATGCCGCCCGTGCCGCTTCCCACCGCCTGAAAATAGTGCTTTGGGATTTGTCCAAGCGCCAAGGCGGCATCGAGCATTACTGTGCCCATCCCGTCCCTGCGGGCGATGTTTCTGGCTCCGCCCTCTGCCGCAAAGCCGGGCAGGGATTGCACTTTCTCTGCAATCTGGATGGCATCGTAGTAATCGCCCTGCACAGCTATCAGCGTCACCTGCCCGGTGCCTCTGCCTTTGGCTTCGGCAGCAGTCCACATTCTGTCCAGGGCTTTCTCCGGCACAAAAAGAACCAGAGGCTGGCCGGTCAGATAGGACACGTGGGCAAAGGCGCGGGCGGTGTTGCCGGCAGAAGCCACCACCAGGGTGGGGTTGTCGCCCCGCTCCAACAGCATCTGCATAGTAGGCGCGGCCTCCAGATCCTTGAAGCTGCAGGTGGGATTCTTCGCTCCGCGCTCCGGCCAGTAGCCGTTGAAGCTGATGTAAAGGTTTTCCAGGCCCAGCTCCTTTGCTAGCCCCCGGCTCCTGTAGGTCACGGGCGCGCCTTTTGCCTTCGCTATTATCCCCTGCACGGGAAGCCAGTCCAGGAAGCGCCAGATGCCGGGCAGGTTCTTCGGCTCTATCTGCCTGGCCTGGTAATCGGCGCGCAGAAGCGAATTGTCATGGGGGCAGGCGAGAGAATAAGCGGGCTGCACTGATCTGTCGCTCACACATCGAAGCAGATATTGGCCCATAGAGGCAACTTCTCCAAATGGAGAATATAACGTTTTCTATTTAGGGACAAATTTTGTCCTAATTGTGAAAATAGACATCAAGAAAAATACTACTGGCCTAATTGCTGGCCATCCCGGATATTAAAGCTTTGCCGTAAGCAAGCTCTTTCAACCCAAAAGTAGAAATATTTGAGGAGCATTACCCAATAGTATGCCAAATGTGGAGAGGGTGATGAGGGCCGCCTTCCAATCGGACGAGAGACTGCGAGAGACCTTGAAAGAGGTCCTGCGGGAGCTGGGGCTTTCGGCCCGCGAGTTTTCCAAGGTCTCGGCAATTCCGCAAAGCACTCTCTACAAGATTCTCTCCGGCCACAGAGACCCGAATATCACCACCTTGCGCCAGATTGTAAAGACCATCCGCCAATTAGAGGGCTCGGAAGGAAACTTCATCGCTATCATCGCCGCCCGGCCTGTTCTGGACAAGATCAGCGAGAAGAAGATGAAGATTGGTGAAAGGATGCTAACCTTACGGGAGTATTCGGCCACCACCATCGAGGAGGCCATCATCGCTGCCGTAAGGGCGGAGAGAGACGGAGCCTCGGCCCTGGTTTGCGCCCCCATCGTCAGCCCTACCGTGGAGAAGTTGCTCTCCATTCCTGTGGCCACCATAATTCCCAGAGACAGCGTTATCCGGGCCATTGAGGTTGCGGCCAGAAAGATTGAATAGATAATAGGATGATTAGGGATGATTATGAGCCTCAAATCGGCAACCTCCATGATACTGAAGGTATTATAGTCAGGAACCTAACTTTTTAAACCAATTTGCCCCTCCAAGAAAACGCACTATCCAATACGCTGCAAAGCTTAGTTTTGAAGCGTTTGCGAGGAATGAATCTTGAATCAGTGACCTCATGTGATCTATATCATGGACAAAGTTCCTGGA
>JAABPZ010000340.1 GCA_011391755.1 Methanothrix sp.
TTCACCTTATCTTTTATTGGCTCATCAGGCCGCAGCGCAGGAGGCACTGGTGGGCACGGCGCACTCGGCAGCAGAGCAGCTGATCAGATCGCAGTTTCTTCGGGCAGCCGAAAAGAGAGGCTTGCCGAATTTTTCTGTGCCGTAGCTTGCAATCAGATCCTGACCCTCACCGGAGACCAGGTAGTTTATGAACTCATTGGCCAACTCACAGTTCACATTCGAATGCTTCTCGGGGTTCACAGCCATGGCTACATAAACATTGAGCAGGTCGCTTCCGCCCTCAATGATGGGGACGAGCGTCAGATTTCCCTGGTAAGCCATAAAAGTGGACATATCGGATAGGGTGTAGGCCTGCTTTTCATTGGCAATGTTTAAGGTTGCGCCCATGCCCTGCCCGGCCTCGATATACCAAAGCCCAGAGGAGTTGACGGCAGAGTAGTTGTAGCCGGCCTTCTTCCAGAGCAACTTCTCACGGGCATGGGTGCCGGAGTTGTCGCCCCGAGAGATGAACATCACCTTAGCCGGATCGATTTTGCCTTTCTCCATGATGCTGGCCAGAGCCTGGGAGGCATTCATACCTTTTACGCCTGCGGGATCGTCCTTGGGTCCGACCAGGTAGAAGTAGTTGTAGGCAATGCACCTTCTCTCCAGGCCTTGCCCGTCCTTGATGAATTTCATCTCCCTCTCCTTGTCATGGACGATTAGGACATCCACGTCGCCCCGCTCACCATACTGGATGGCGATGCCGGTTCCGCCGGAGACGACATCCAGTGATACATTGTACTTCTCATCGAACTTGTCTTTGATCACATCCAAAAGACCGGTATCTTGCAGGCTGGTAGTAGTAGCCAGCTTCAGCCTCTCTCCCTCTACCGCCCCGACGGCGCTGCATAAAACGGATAGCGCCATCAGCACAAGGGCCATTTTCGGAAAATTTCTTACCATTTTCAATCCCTGCTCTAAAGCACAATAGCTTACCATAAAAAGTTTATGTTAGCTTATTAAATTACGTATCTGAGCAGCTTTCATCCCCAACGGTAAGTTATATCTTCCCAGACTTCAAAAAACCAAGAACTGATGCTAAAAGATATGTCAAAGCTCAAAGACAAATCAATCCTCGTTACCGGCGGTGCCGGTTTCATCGGCAGCCATCTCGTAGAGGCACTGCTTGCGGAAAATGAGGTTACCGTCCTCGACAACTTCAGCTCGGGAAAGAGAGAGTTTCTCACCTTGCACCAGGATAATCCAAATTTCCATCTCATTGAAGACGACCTGCTTCTTTCCGGTGCTCCGGAAAAGGCCCTGACTGGAGTGGATATGGTATTTCACCTGGCCGCCAATCCGGATGTGAAGCTGGGCGCAGAAAACACCCGCGTGCACCTGGAGCAAAATGTGCTGGCCACCTACAAACTTTTAGAGGCCATGAGAAAATGCGGCGTCAAAAAGATCGCCTTCACCTCCACGTCCACCATTTACGGCGAAGCGACAACGGTTCCCACGCCGGAGAACTTTGGGCCACTCCTGCCCATATCGCTCTACGGTGCCTCCAAGCTGGCCTGCGAGGCACTCATCTCCTCCTACTGCCATACCTTTGAGATGCAGTCCTGGATCTATCGCTTTGCCAATATTGTGGGAGAGCGGGGCACGCACGGCGTGCTGGTGGACTTCATGAGAAAGCTGCGAGAAAATCCAAGAGAGCTGGAGATTCTGGGCTCGGGCCAGCAGAAAAAGTCTTACCTGGAGGTCAGAGACTGTGTGCGGGGCATGATGCACTGCGCGGAGCACTCGGACGAGCAGATCAACGTCTTCAACATCGGCTCAGAGGACTCTGTGGATGTGACAGAGATCGCAGATATCGTGGCCCGGCAGATGGGCCTCACTGATGTTCGATATCGCTACACAGGAGGATTCGATGGCCGGGGCTGGAAGGGCGACGTCAAAGTTATGCAGCTATCCATCGAGAAGATAAAGAGGCTCGGCTGGGCGCCCTTGGAAGGCTCTGCGAAGGCGATTGAGACGGCGGTGAAGGCGCTGCATAAGGATGTTTAAGGATGCGGGGAATGGGCTTATCTTACGTTGCTCACCGCCCATTTTGTCTCTTTCCACCAGTTGCCTTCCAGCAGGGTGGCATTGTAGCCCATGAGCCGCAGGCTATAGAAGAGAGAGTAGGCCTGCGGTGTGCCGTAGACGATGGCCGTCCCAG
>JAABPZ010000341.1 GCA_011391755.1 Methanothrix sp.
TGTTGGTTAGCCCTATGAATATCGTTGAAGCACAAGCGGCCCTGGCCGGCGGTGCAGACATTTTAGACGTGAAGAACCCCAAAGAGGGGTCACTTGGCGCGAACTTTCCCTGGGCCATCCGGGCGGTGGCAGACCTGGCTAAAGGCCGGGTACCGGTTTCCGCCACCATCGGCGACCTGGAATTCAAACCGGGCACAGCGAGCCTGGCGGCTTTAGGCGCGGCCGTATCCGGTGCCGAGTATGTAAAGGCGGGCCTTTTGGGCGTGAAGACTCAGGCTCAAGCAGAAGAGATGCTGGTGGGCATTGTGCGAGCGGTCAAGGACTATGATGCCAGTAAGAAGGTAGTTGCATCAGGCTACTCCGACTACGCCCGGGTCGGGTCCATCTCACCCCGGCTCTTGTGCGCGGCTGCTGCCAAAGCCGGGGCAGACCTGGTCATGGTGGACACGGCTATCAAAGACGGAAAGCCTACCTTTGATTTCATGAGCGAGCAGGATCTGCGGGATTTTATTGCTCTGGGTCATGCCGCCGGTCTGGAGGTGGCAATTGCCGGAAGCATCAGCTTCGCCCACCTGGAGCTTCTCGGGCGATTGCAACCGGACATCATCGGTGTACGGGGCATCGTCTGCGGTGGAGACCGCACAAGCGCCATCCGGGCGGAGCTGGTGGATAAGGTCAAGAAGGCCCTCTAATAGCATCTTTTTTTGGCCCATAATTGACCGCACCCAGAAGTCTATCAATAAAACCGGCTTGCCCTTTCAGGATCTTTTTCCTGGCTATCTCAATATCAAACCATTCGGCTTTATCGACCTCTGGAAATTCTCTTATGATTCCTGATTTTCTCGGCCATTCCATGGAGAATTTATTGCTAGTGGCAAGAGCCACATCCAAATCCGATTGATGTGCCCAGACGTGCACAATCTTTTTGCTGGGCTGCCTTATTGTGCCAAGATTTGTGAACCGCCCGGTAACCTCAGAGCCGGTCTCCTCTTTGAATTCCCTTCTAGCGGCTTCGAGTGGGCTCTCCTGACCTTCAAACGCCCCTTTGGGTATCGACCAGGCACCCTCATCCTTTCCGGACCAAAAAGGGCCACCAGGATGGACCAGCAACACCTCGAGCCTTTTGTCTTTTATCCTGAATAAGAGAATTCCGCCGCTATGTACGCTCATCGGTGACTTCCTCTCCACCCTAAAGGATGGGGCTTCCTGGCTTCGACGAACCGGCGCTTACTTTGGACGTAGGCAAAAGCCATAGATCGATTCTCCACAGGCTATCCTTGGGCATAGTACTTTGGATCGTCGAAGTACTGACCATCCGAAGTTACGTCTGCATGAGTGATGCCAAGGTCTACTCTGATAGTTGTCTTGGGTTGATCTTCGTAAGATCTGGTTATGGCCTTCTTGTTGCCTGTTTGGGTATAGCTGGAACTTGTAGGCCGTTTTCATATTAAATTAATATGGTCGTTCCATGCTATATTAAGTCAATTAGTAATCATACAGTTGAAAAGGTTCTACGTGGAGGCGCCAATATTGCGGTTCCAAAGGTTTGCGCTGAGGTTTGTCTGCGTTGCAAAGAGAGGTTGTACTTACAGGAGATCGTGAGAAGATTCGAAAAAATCAGAGCCAAACTAATCCAAGAAAAAAGCTATTCGACCGTTATAACTTATGCTTTGCGTGGGTCCAAGGCTCTCGCTCGTGCCTGCCGCCTGTGGGCCGGGCCATCCGGGGTTGCTGCGCTGTTGTCAGGGCGGGCCTGAGGCCCGGAAGATCCGGACTGGAGTAAACAGCTTTTCGGGCGCTGGATTTTGGTAACAGCGGCATTTCGTTATTACTATTAGCTGATAATTATAACAATACAACTAACGATTTCAACCCAGAGGCACAGAACGCACAGAGGACGCACAGAGACTTTTAAAAACAATTCCCGGCAGTCTCCAGCATCGCTATCCTTGCGGGGCGGTGGGCAGCAGCGCTCGGTTGCCTTTTTGTCGTGGCTGCCTTGCCAGCCTCACGGTTGTGCTCATGACCAACGTCCGTGGGCCCAGCCTGAGCTGCGCCGTTCGTCCGGGCAGGCCGGTCTGCCTGGTAAGCGCTCG
>JAABPZ010000003.1 GCA_011391755.1 Methanothrix sp.
GAAAACCCGGTCGTCAGCGATCCGGACTGTAGCCACGTGGTAGAAGCCTTGAAGGCCCTGGAGTTTCTGGTGGTGCAGGACATCTTCTTATCCGAAACTGCGGCATTGGCAGATGTGGTCCTGCCGGCAACCACCAGTCTGGAGAAGGATGGAACCTTTACCAATACGGAGCGCCGGGTGCAGAGAATCAGGAAGACGCTGCAGCCCGCGGGCGAGTCCATGCCCGACTGGATGATCCTGGACGCTCTGGCGGCCCGCATGGGCTGGAAAGACCAGTTTAGCTATGATCATCCCTCCGAGATCATGTCTGAGGTAGCCAAGCTCGCTCCCAGTTACGGTGGTATATGCTATGAGCGGCTGGAGGGAGACGGCTTGCAGTGGCCCTGCCCCAACTTGGGGCATCCCGGAACTCAGTTCTTGCATAAAGGCCAGTTCACGAGGGGCCTTGGCAAGTTCAATGTGGTCGATTACCGGCCTTCCATGGAGCTGCCTGATCTGGAGTATCCATTTATCCTCACCACGGGCAGAGTTCTCTGTCAGTATCACACCGGAACCATGACGCGAAAAGTGGGCGATCTCAACCTTTTGCGAGGGGAGGAGCTGGTGGAGATGAATCCAGAAGACGCCCACGCTTTGGGTATTGTTGATGGCGAGCTGATCGAGGTAACCTCTCGCCGGGGAGCCGTCAGGGCTAAAGCCAGAACCACGGAAAAGTCGCCTGTCGGCGTGGTCTTTATGACCTTCCATTTCTCCGAGACGCCCACCAACGTCCTTACCAATCCGGCCCTGGACCCCGTGGCCAAGATCCCGGAGCTGAAGGTCTGTGCCGTGAAGATCAGCAAGATAAGAGGAGAATAGAGATGTACGAGATTGTAAAAAATGAAACTCTAGTTCCCAATATCGTTCACATGAAGTTCAAGGCTCCCAAGATTGCCAGCACTGCCAGACCGGGCCAGTTTGTAATCATAAGGGTTGATGAGCGCGGAGAGAGGATTCCCATGGGCCTGGCCGGCTGGGACGAAAAAGAGGGCACCGTGGACATTGTCTTCTACGTTCTGGGCACCAGCACCGCCAAGCTTTCCACTTTGAAAGAAGGGCAGTCGGTTGCCAACATCGCCGGCCCGCTGGGAAAGCCGACAGAGATCAAGAACTTCGGCAGAGTCATCTGCGCCTGCGGCTGTTTTGGGGCCGGGCCGACACTGCCGCTCGCAAAGGCCCTCAAAGAGAAGGGCAACTATGTGATGACAGTAATAGAAGGCCGCGGTCCTGATTTCGTCTTCTGGGTGGATGAGCTCAAGAAGTACAGCGATGAGGTCCATGTCGTCACCGGCTGCGGCAAGACTGCCTGGGCCAATGACTTCATAGAACAAGAACTGCAGTCGGGAAAGGGAGTGGACAGGATCTTCGCTCATGGCTGCCCATTCATGATGAAGGTCTCATCGGACGCCTCCCGGGCTGCCGGTGTAGAGACGATTGTCAGCCTGACGCCCATCATGGTGGACGGAACTGGCATGTGCGGTGCCTGTCGAGTGGAAGTGGCCGGCGAGACCAAGTTCGCCTGCGTGGACGGACCGGACTTTAGCGGCCATGCCATTAACTGGGATGGGCTGGTTATGCGGCTTCGCCAGCTCATCCCTGAAGAGGATAAGTCCTTTAACATCTGGGAGAGGGACAACTGGCATAAATTGATGGACTGCCGGCACAAGAAGAGCTTCAACCCCGCAAAGAGAAGGCTTATCACTGAGGTCGAGCATCCAGATGCCGACTGCAAGCTGGCCGGGGTTTAATTAATTTTTTACTATTCTCGCACTATTTCGCATAATTTTTCATTAATTTTCGATCTAACCGCAAGCTTTTTACGCAATATGTAGGCAAGCACTTTCCATCCCGCAGGCTGTCCACTGTTATTATCACTGCCGGACAGGCCTGTTCAGGAGAGAGATTATGGCATTTAAAGTCCCCGCTGATATTGCCAAGGCAGCCATTGCTGCCGGATGCACGAAATGCAACATAACATGGCAAAAGCTCCTGGTGCTGGGTTTCTTAGCCGGAGCCTACATCGCCTTTGGAGCCCTTTTGAGCGAGATTGTAGCCGGAGGCCTCTCCAACGGCACCATCACCGATCCGGAGGGCGGCATCTGGAAGATTGCTCTTCCAGCCGGCCTGGTCAAGTTCGCTGCCGGAGCAGTGTTTCCTGTGGGCCTGATGCTGGTAGTAATAGGTGGCTCGGAGCTGTTCACGGGAAACTGCATGTTTGCGCCCATCAGCCTGTTCAATGGCGAAGCCAGCATTAAGGGCCTCTTCAAGAACTGGTCGCTGGTCCTTTTGGGAAATTTCTTGGGATCGATATTTGTGGCTTATTTTCTGGCGTATCATTGCGGATTTTTCGATAACCTGCCCTGGGCGGGATGGGCGGCAACTGTAGCCAACACCAAGTGCGGCCTGGACTTCGAAACTGCCTTCCTGCGCGGCGTGGGCTGCAACTGGCTGGTCTGCCTGGCCGTTTGGCTGGCCATAAGCTCGGAAGATGTGATTAGCAAGATCTTTGCCTGCTGGTTCCCCATCATGACCTTCGTCGCCATTGGCTTCGAACATAATGTGGCCAATATGTTCTTTATTCCTCTGGGCATCTTTGCCGCCAACAATCCGGCCATAGCCGCCAAGCTGGCCACGGCCAATGTGGCCACGGCAAACTTGGCGGGAAGCAATGGATGGTATAACTTCTTTGTGACAAACCTCATCCCCGTCACCCTCGGCAACATCGTGGGAGCTGCCCTCTTCGTGGCGGCACTTTACTGGTATGTCTACCTCCGGGGACCTTTGTGCGTGATGAATGACAAGAAGACTGTCAAGAAGTAAATCTCCACCATGAACTTACAAGGGAAGTGAGAGGCCAGACACCTTACTTCTTACCAATTTTACTCACATCTCATTGCAGGCGGTCATGTTCCTCAAGGGAGATATCTGAAATTATGCTCAAGGCCAGATAACACGATTCCAGAGTAGATATGCCGCCGAACTGTGACCCTCTAAAACCGCCATTTGCGTTTTGAAGGGAGTCTATGAAAAATGCAATGCCTAAGGGATCAGGATTTTTAACATATTGTGCGATCCGGTGACCTGCATATGTGCTCTCAAGGGTCACTGAGCTAGCTGTGGGATTTCCCACATATCCCTTTCTGGTTGTGCAGCGTTTCAAGAAGTCTGAGATTTGCTCGATATAAGAGGACGACAAGGTGATAGGATAGCTTCTCTTTTCCATAGCGTTCAGAATCTCTATGGCTATGTAAGTGCTCATGATATCCTGGCGGTTGCTCATATCGAGAAGCGCGAGGGTCAAGTTCACCAAACCGCTATCTATGCTGTCAGTAGCCAGCTCTATGCGCTTAAGAACTGCGCTCAAGGACGAAGAAAATATGCTCGACCCATACATCCCATATAATTCGTATTTGAAATAGAGAATGGGAGGCGTGGTTGGAACTGCGCAAGGTCTTTGTTGCTCATCACCTTTGAAGATCCACCGCAGATTTCCATCTTGATAGTCTACCTTTGCCCCGGCTAATTTCAAGCACTTCATGGCGTAGTAAGCCCCGTTAAAATCGAACTGGTCATACTCGGACAGGAAACGGATTATTTCGCCATCTGGCGAATCTGCCTTTAGCATTTTGAGGCAAGCCAAGGCAAAAAATGTGTCTCGAATGGTTGGCGGGAGTTCTCTTACAAATGAGTAACCGCTTCCAGCATTTTCTTTAATCTGCCTTTCATCGATGTACCGGATAAGGGCCTTTATGTCTGGCATGACGCTCCTCCGAACAGGAGTCATCAGCCATAAGGGCGGTTTAGGGTGGACTCCATCACCACCAGCATCATTAAGTTAGTTGCTTTCGGATTAAAGTATTCCGGTGAGAATTTGCAATCTCTCGGATGTAGCGAAAATTATTAAAACTCAACTCGTAGAGCATGAGCACATCTTGGGCGATGGGGTCCGCCCAGGCAAGAGCCTGAACTGCCCAGTGGGCTGATGACACCTACTGATAAAAGAGACAAGCAGAACGGTAGGTGCAAGCAAATATGTACTCAGATGAACAGGTGCTTAAGGCAGTTCAAGAGAAGAAAGTTGAGACGATCCGGTTACAGTTCACAGACGTTCAGGGCATAGTAAAAAATGTTGCGATTCCCGACAATCGACTGGGAAAAGCGTTACAAAGCGGCATAGCTTTTGATGGTTCCTCGATTGAGGGCTTTGCGCGAATTCAAGAATCGGACATGATTTTGAGGCCGGATGTATCCACCTTTGCCACCCTGCCCTGGAGATCACAGGATGGAGCCAATGAAGCGAGATTTATCCGCGAAATTTTTTATTTGACCTGATATTTATAATCATAAACCAATATAATTATAAATTGAACCAGATATTTTTATAACCCTGATGAGCAATGATTTCGTGCTTGGCGATGGGGTCCGCCTGGGAATAAATGCCTGAATCGCCCATGTGGCTGATGACACCTACCAGAACATAGTTGGAGTGACTGTAGGTGGCAGTAGACCTTTATTCGACTGCTTTGATAGCAGTAGTTGTAGTAGTAACCGGCATTTTGAGCATCAGGCTGCGTATCTCTTCTTCGATCCTAGAGGTGGGAGCGGGAATACTACTTGCCAGCTTCCTTGGAGTAAAGATCGAGCCATGGCTTGATTTCCTGGCGACATTTGGCGGCTTGATGCTTACATTTCTGGCCGGGGCTGAGGTTGATCTCTATCTATTGAGGCATAGTGCCAAGAAAAGCTTCACTATTGGCGGCATGGCTTTTGTAGTTCCCTTGATAGGAGAGATAGTCTTCTTGTCTGCGTTTACTGATTGGTCTTTCCTGGCCACGCTGGCAGCAAGCCTCGCTTTGACAACCACATCGGTGGCTGTGGTATACTCCGTGCTGCTGGAGTACGAACTGCTGGACCAGAAGGCAAGCAAGCTGATAATAGCAGCTACCTTTGTGAACGATATACTAACTCTAATCGGAATCAACCTGATATCACCGAGCTTCAACCTGTACACCATTGCCTTCCTGGTCATAATAGCCTTCATGATTCTGGTGCTGCCGAAGATGCTGGAGTTTCTGGTGGACAGCTACGGCAAAAGGGCCGTGGAACTGGAACTCCGATTCATATTTGCCTCTATGCTTGGTGTCTCTTTCATCGCCGACGCAGGCAGACTTCATGCTGTCTTTGGTGCCTTCGTCTTGGGTCTCGTGTTCGCGAACTGCATTCATAGCTACAGCGATATACTATCAAAGACCCGATCCGTGACATTTTCCCTTCTGTCACCAGCGTTCTTCGTGCGAGCCGGCATGCTCATCTCCCTGCCTGCAATTACGCAGAACATAGGCCTAATCTTAGGATTGCTGGGCGCAAAGATGCTGTCCAAGTTCATGGGAACATACTACTTCAACAAAAAGTGGATTCCAGAGGCTCCGATCTTTTCCACAATGCTCCTTTCCACTGGGCTCACCGTGGGAACGATAACTGCAACCCTGGGACGGGATCTGGGTTTCCTTGATCAGACTCAGTTCTCCATTGCATTGACCGCTGTGATCATGAGCGCTGTGGTTCCAACTCTCATTGCCAAGAGGTTTGTGCCAACCAGTACTCAAAAATAAAATGATCGTTCATATAAGTTAAGATACTAATTAATGATGGAGGAAGTAAGAATATGGAAAGCGTTGAGGATTATGGGATTAGGAGGATAGTGGTTGCTGTGGATACCTCTGACTACTCCGAGATGGTTGTGGCTAGAGCTTCTGCAATCGCAATTGCTTCCTCTGCAGAGATTCATGTGATCAGCGTTGTGAGCCTTCCCAAGCTGATAGCCTCTGAGGCAGATATCGGGATACAGGACGTCCGCCTCAGCGAAAAAGAGTTTCATGAGCATCATAAGAGGCTAATAGATGAATATCTGAAGGGGCACGATTTGCATATCGAATCACGTGTGCTTCACGGCGACCCTTCCGGCAAGATCCTCTCATATGCAAATGAGATAGGAGCTGATTTGATTGTCATGGGCAGCAAGGCCTATGGCAAAGTTCAAAGGTTTCTTTTAGGCGGGGTGTCCGAGGACGTGGTAAGGAATGCGAAATGCTCGGTAATGATCGCGAAATAGCTCTAATTATGTTTTCCTGAGAAGCTTCGCTACATCTTCCATGGAATTTTTCTCTCGCAAAGCCGCAAGCTTGGGTGGCGATTCTTGGAACAGTTCCAGTGCATTGAAAAATCTGTCCAGCACATCTCCGCTGTAGGTGGGTACCAGGAAGATGTGGGTATGTGGTATTCTCCTGCCCCGGGCGTACATGCAGACAAAGTCCGGATTCAAGGCCTTCATCATCTTTTCAGCCACGATCTTTGCCACTCGAAAGAGGCTGGCATTCTCCTCCTCAAAGAGCTCATGCCACCAGGGCACGTGCCTCTTGGGAATGACCAGACAGTGCCCTTTTGAGAAGGGGTTGATATCGAGTATGGCTAAAGAGAGTTCGTCCTCATAGATCTTGCAGCAAGGTGCCTTCTCTTCGATAATATCGCAGAAGATACATCCGTTCTTCGTTTCTTCGACCATAATGCCCATCCTTGGGACTAATTAAGCTATCATTAATGATTAATCCTTTTTGCTCTGATCGAGAGCCAATTTTTGATGTATTGCGGCCCAGTTGTTCTCGCAGATGATCCACCAGCCCAGGGTCTCCTTGGCCAGAGTGCGCGCTGCCGGGCAGAAGGCATCGACGGCCAGGTTGTAGGGCATCTCTGGCAGGGGCGGATGAAGTGGGTATTTGGTGCAGGTAAGGGGCCTGATCTCATAGATGGAGCAGCCTAAGTCTGGGTCATAAAACGGACAGGGTTGCTTCAGCACCCAGGCTTGCAGGGCCTTTTCGTACCGGCAGAGGGCTTTTAGTCTCTTCTTTCCCACGCGCCCCGCAATCCTTTCAAAATCCTCTTTCTCAAGGTATAGGCCAGCTCCGGGTGTATAGCAGCACCGGCCGCACTGCTGGCATTGGAAACGCTCCCAAAAGAGCCCCACTCCCACGTCGGAGCCTTCCCGCTCGTCACGGGCGGGCAGGGGCAGAGAGATGTCGAAGGGGACCTTCTCTCCCTGGTCGATCTTGACAATCTGCTCCTCCTTTTTTAAAACGGACCAGTGAGGCCGAAGGCGCAGAAGCTCAACATGTCTGCCCTGTCGTTTGTCTTCGACGCAAGAGGAATTGCAAAGCTGGTGGCAGAGACGGCGCACACGAGTGATGTTGTTGTTACCGCTATTCATATCATCTTCTCCCGCTAATCTTCTTCAATAATAACTCTGGCTCTTTAAGCCTGTTCACTTTCGCCCCGCGCGGCTCCACCTTATTATCCACTACGATCCTTTGTTGTTTGAGTAATAATTCCGCTTTAGGTGATATAGATGTCTAAGAACCCAGAATTTGCAAAATACGGCTCCGACATTGCTCGACATCAGGATGCCATTCGCTCTGCCAATGAGGATCTGATCAAGCTCTCCCAGAGGTTTGGGCGCATGATGCCCAAGCTCTCCAAGCTGGACTCCGCTGCTATTCTCTCCTGGTTTGGCCTTTACAATAAGGTCAAGGATAAAGCTAAAAAGACTGATGATGAACTGGCTGACCTTACCAACAACGAGCAAGCTGCCGCAAATCCCGTTCTGCAATTGCAGATCAATTACTACTACACCCAAAGGCAGCGGCTTTACTATAAGGTGGAGGTCATGGATGACATCATCAGTGGCATGATGGAGGACCTCTTGGAGAACGGCAGCTTCGAGGAGGCGCAAAAGCAGGAGATGCGCACCGCACTCGATGCAACCATGGAAAAGAGTATGCAGCAATCCATGACGGCCCCAGTTTCTGCCTGAGCGCCACCGGTCCGGGCAATTCGCCCCCCTGGTCTATGTGAATCTTATTTTAAAAATAAAAAAGAATCTGTGTAGGGTTGACTTCAGGGGGCATTGCTGCAAATTGGACATTGTGCATCATGAGTCCCTATGAGATCAACCCCAAAGTAATAGCGCCAGCGATCTGCAAGGGAATTTTGCCACTCACCCATTTTTGCTGCTGCAATACGTCCCTTAATGTCATTTAGATTCTGCTTCATCTTACTACTCACCTCCATGTAGTGAGCATATTCTATTCACCACGAGCGCGTCAAGGAGATGCCTGCCACCAGTAATGAACGAAGCAGATCATTGGGAAATCTTGTGAGCAGTCACGAGATTGTTGTTACGTTATGAGGCAATGACGTCCAAGAGGCAGGCAGAGGATACAGATACACCCAACTGCAAGATCGATCATCTCGGCCAGAAACTCACCTTCTAAGGAACCAGACCTACAAATCGTAGACTTATATCATTTTTTGTATATCTAAGTGTCGGTCCATAAAAACGTTTGAGCCCGAATCAAGTGCATCCGTAAATTTTCTCTTTTTCTGGAGTGATCGCATCGCCGGCATCATTGTAGCTCTGGGATGAGATCATATTGCAGTAGCCCACCCACCAGTCCATTACCCGGATTTGCGATGGCTTTCCCAAAAAGCAGCCTGTGAAGCGAAAGTATCCCGGCACACCCCCCAAATTTATGCCGTCGCCATTGCCCGTGGTGTCCACGATGTGGTACTTTGTGTCGCCAGGCAGAAGCACCAGATTGTAGGCATGGCCGGGATGATTTCCCACCAGGGGCAGATCATAGCCCGTGCTGGAGGTGCTGAAGACCTCGCTGCTATTATAGCCGGCTTTTCGCAGCATTGTGGTCAGCGCCGCCGCATAATCGATGCATACGCCCGTCTCTAGAATGTTGACTGTGGCGTGGGTGGGAAACATGCCCATCACGGCACTGTTCTCGCTCATGTTCGTGTCTGAGCGCCAGGCAAAGATGCCCCACTCCTCGGGCCGGCAGGAGAGGTTGGCAACGTTTCTGTTGAAGCCTTCCTTAAAGGAGCAGGTCCCGGCCAGGCTCGAACTGCACATGCGATTGCACTCCGGATAGCCGGAGCAGCAGGCCTTGAAAAGTGCATAGCCCTGCATATAGCGGGCCTCTGGGCCGAAGGAGTTGATGATGTACAGGCCCCGGCACTTTTTTCGGTCCCCTGTCGAGTTTTTGCAGGCATTGATGGCCTCTTCCACAATCCAGTCCAGGTCAGGATGGCAGACCTCCATCTGCTGACACTGCTCCGGTGCATTAGGCCAGATGTCCTGACAGGGGGTGTCCAGTGGATAGTATTTCGGCCTGGGATCGACTTTGCCGCAAATCCAGGGCTTTGCGATGCCGATTTCCACGAAGGTAGAGGCAACGCTGCTGGCGTTGCTGATAGTAAGGGTGATATTATGCCATCCTAAGCTGAGGTTCTTCATCTGGAAAGATTCGTTCCTGCCAATGATGCCATCCAGGCTCGACTGCCAAATGTAGTGCAAAGGCTTTTGGCCGCATGGCGCTGCCAAAAAGAGCACAGCTTCCCCGCGCGGGAAGGTACGCACATCCCCGGGAGAAAGAATTTTTGCCCTGAGATTATCATCCTGCCTGTTATCTGGATTCTCGTCCTCGCGGCTCCTATTCAAAGAAGTCGAATCTTGCTGATTACAACCGCAGTCCTTCAGCTCTGCCTGTCCTGGCGTGCCGTTTAAACTCGGCTCAAATTTGGCAGCCGTGCTGACCTGTCCGGGACCGGCCTGATTGGGAAGGTAGGCAAGAGCGCCTATGACCAGGACAATTAATGCCAGGCTCCCCAGAGCATAGACAAAGTAGCCCCACTTCCGTCCGCCTTTCCCGGAGAGCAGAGGCAAGCGACTGAAATCACCCGAAAAGGAGAGAGCCAGGCCGCTGAAGAGAAAGAGGGGCCCGGATATTGACCAGGTCTTCCAGCCGTAGGGCAACAGGGTTATGGCCGCCTGAGTGAGGGGAAAGCCGAATAGGCCGGCAAAGAGGAGAAGATTGCGGGCCGCATCCTTCTGACGGCGCACAGCCATCCCGGTTACGGTAACTATTATTATAATAATAGCACAGGCCGTCCACTCCCGAAAAAACGCCAAGGCCGTAAAGATGGAGAGGGAGAACAGGCCGCCCAGGAGGAGCAACGCACGCTTCGCTTTGCGGCTGGGCCAGGCAAGAGCAGCGGCCAAAATACCGCAAATCCCCAGCAGAATGATGAGAAAGGCACCCGCTGCTTGGGAGAAGGCATAGTCCAGCTCTCCCGGCCGGCCCAGTGAGGGCAATGCGAAGAGGAGAAAGATGCAGCCGATAGCGACGGCAACCATGCCTGCGATAAACCCCGCCAGCGCCAGGATCTTTCGCGTCCTATTCATCTCCTCGGCTGTAAGCATCGAGCACTTCTGGCGCGGCCCGGGAAGTTAAAACTATGGGCTTTTTCGGTTTCGATAGATATTTGATCGAGGCAGAAAATAACGAACTGATCTCCTATGGACATCTTCATGCAAGCGGCAATAGATGAAGCGCTTCTGGGACTCCGGGAAGGCGGAGTTCCCATCGGCGCCGTTTTGGTGGAGGACGGCAAGATCATAGGAAGAGGCCGAAACAGAAGAGTGCAGCAACAAGATCAGCTCATGCACGCCGAGATCGACTGCCTGCGCCATGCCAGGCTCACGGATGGTTACCATAATACAACTCTTTATTCCACGCTCATGCCCTGCTACCTGTGCGCCGGGGCGGTGGTGCAGTTCGGCATTAAGAAGGTAGTAGTAGGAGAGGGAAGAAGCGCTCCGGCAGCCAGGAATTTCATGCAGTCGCACGGCGTCGAGGTCTTGGACCTGGACAATGCCCTGTGCAAGGAAATGATGGCGGAGTATATCCGCCAAAATCCGGCGCTCTGGGAAAAGTTCTTGGCAGAGCTGAATCCCGATATCTTGAAGCCTTCCCTGCCGTCCATTTCCATCCGGCACCACCTCCTGCCGGGCGATGTCGGTTATATCACCTACCTGCACGCCGTTCTTTATGCTCCCCGGCAAGGTTGGGACCATACCTTCGACTCTTACGTGGCCATTCCACTGGCCCAGTTTGCCCTGCGCAACAGCCCGCAGGAGCGCATCTGGATCGTGGAAAACGAGGGGAGAATCGTGGGCTGCGTTGCCATTGTAAAATTCTCGGAGAGCGAGGCTCAACTGCGCTGGCTGCTCCTGCGCCCGGCTCTGCGAAGCCAGGGATGGGGGAGAAAGCTGGTGCAAGAGGCTCTGGCTTTCAGCCGGGACGCGGGATACTCATCTGTGTTTCTCTGGACGGTCAGCGCCCTGCCGGCGGCAGCCGGGCTCTATCGATCGGTAGGCTTTCGAGAGACGGAAAAGGTGACCCATGAGCTGTGGGGCAGACGGGTGACGGAGGTCAAGTACGAGATGGAGCTGAAATGAAAAAAAAGAGCAGACATCTGTAATTTTGGTTCAATGAGAATGCTCTCTTAAATCATAGTTAAATCCGTCTTGAGTCGAAAAAAAGGAGGCAAAAAATGACAGAAAAAGAAAGCAATAACCGCGCATCAAAAGTGCAGAGTATGGCAGATTTGGTTAATTATCAGGATGGATCAGTTGTGAGCCGGGAGATAATTCGCAAGAGCACTGGCACGGTAACGCTCTTTGCCTTTGATGAAGGTCAGGGGCTCAGCGAGCACACTGCTCCATTCGATGCACTCGTATATGTTGTGGATGGACAAGCAGAGGTTTTAATCTCAGGCAAAGCCTATCATCTGAATCAAGGCGATTATGTGATATTACCGGCCAACGAGACTCATGCCCTGAGAGCATTGAGCAAATTCAAGATGCTATTAGCAATGATAAAATCCTAAGCTCTCAGACAGCAGATGAGCTGAGTCCTCTCCCTCAGCTCTTGAGTATGCTGCATCCCAACTCATTCTCCTTTCCCTTCGCTCCGTTGGGCTTGGTGATGAAGTAGGTATAGCCCTTCAGCGTCCTGTTCAGTTGTGCTTCAATCCGCTCCAGCTCTTTCTTAGGGATGCACAAATGCTTGTCCACGCAGCGGTCCATGATCGCCCAGATGTAGTCCTTGGTCTCGTAGTTAAAGAAGTCCAGGAGCTTGAGGCAGGTGTCGCCCTCCACCTTCTGGCAGATGTACCAGTCGTCGCTGTCAGCCATGACGTGCACCTCGTGAGCGCATCCCAGAAGGTTGTGAAAGTCGCCCAGGGTGTCCTGGTAGGCACCCAGTAGGAAAATGCCCAGGTAGTAGTCCTCGTTCTCCCGCAGGGTGTGCATATCCAGGTACTCCAGGCCCTCGCTGTCCCCGGCATAGCGCTTGATCTCCCCGTCCGAGTCACAGGTGATATCTACAATCCTCCCTCTCTCGCTGGGCATCTCGTTCAAGCGATGCAGGGGGATGGTGGGAAAGATCTGCTCCACGCCCCACATATCCGGCACGGACTGAAAGAGAGAGAAGTTGCCGATGTACTTCTGACTGACCAGCTTCTTCAGCTCCTGAAACTCATCTGACTCGTCCTCGGCCTGCTTGGCCAGGAATGCCGCCTTCTTGCAGACCATTCCGAAGAGAGTCTCACCTTTGGCTCGCTCCTCAAGGCCGATATTGCCCAGGTTGAAGGAGTCATAAAGCTCGTCCCGATACTGCAAGGCGTCGTGATAGTGCTCCTTGTAGTTATCGATGTTGATCTCCTTGAAAGCGCTGCACAGATCGTCGATCTGAATGGGATCCTCCTCTTTGGGAGTGCGCAGGAGCGAGTCCTTGACATTCTTTCGACCGATGATCTTGAAGATGAGCAGGCTGTGGTAGGCAGCGATGGCCCTCCCGCTCTCCGAGACGATGGTGGGGCAGGGGACATCCTCGTCATCGCAGATCTTTTGCACGGTGTAGACCACATCATTGGCATACTCGCGCAGAGTGTAGTTGGCGCTGGAGGGAGTGGCCGTGTTAGAGCCGTTGTAATCCACAGAAAGGCCGCCACCCACGTTCAGGTACTCGATATTGGCCATCTTGCGTGCCTTGGCGTAGACACGAGCCGCCTCGTTCATGGCGTTTTTGATGGTCCTTATATCCGTGATCTGCGAGCCGATGTGAAAGTGAATCATCTTCAGGCTCTCTATGATACCCTTTTCCCGCAGTATCTTCATAAGCTCCAAGGCCTCGCTGGTGGACAGGCCGAACTTGGCCGAATCGCCACCCGATTCCACCCAGCGGCCGGAGCCGCGGGCAAAGAGCTTGACTCTCATGCCCACCCGGGGAGTGACGCCCATCTGCTCGGCATACTTCAGAATATCAAAAATCTCCTCGAAGAGATCGACTACTATTACTATATTATTTACATTATGGATGCTCAGAGCCAGACGCAGATAGTCCTCGTCCTTGTAGCCGTTGCAGATGAGAAGTGCCTCTTTGGGCAGGCCCAGGGATAGCGCTGCCAGTAGCTCTGCTTTCGTGCCCACCTCCAGGCCGATCCCGTGCCGGGCTCCATATTTGATGATGTACTCGATTACCTCTTTTCTCTGATTGACCTTCATGGGGAAGATGGGCTGATAGGTGCCTTTGTAGGAGAATTCGGCGATAGAGCCTAAAAATGCGCCTGTGATCTCATTGATCCGATCCTCCAGGATCTGAGGGAAGCGTAGGAGCACGGGAAACTCCAGGTCGCTGGATTTTTCGATCTCCTTGATGAGGTCCATAACATCCACGAACCTCGCCCGGTCTTTGTTGGGAAATATAATAATATTACCTTTATCATTAACTGAAAAATAGCCATTGCCCCAATTCTCTATCCCGTAGTGCTCCAAAGAATCTTCAGCTTTCCACATGTCACCTCGCCTTCTCCATAAAACCAATTCGCATCAAACATTTCTAAAGTGCCCTTTTTGATATATAAAGCATCATGCCGATGAGGCTTTGCAAGTTGATGTTGCTTAACTCATTACCCTTTGTAGTCCCCGCCTACCAGTTCGCGAATGCGCTGTGCGATCTTGGGCCCCACCAGTTCTACCTCTTGCAGTTGCAGAGACGAAGCGGTCATGATCTTCTCGACGGATCCGAAGTGCTTGAGCAGGTTCTTGGCTACCGTTGGCCCCACGCTGGAAATGGCCGAGATCAAGTATTCTTGCTGCTCTTTAAGAGTCCTGGCGGTCTTGTGGCCGTGCAACTTAGGCTCGCGCCCCTCTCGCATCTCTCGATGGGCCAGTTGGGCAATAACCGCGACCGTTTCATTCCGGTCTTCCGTGGGAATGATGGGCACGCCATAGTCCACAGCCACAGAAATCATTGCTCCGCGAATAGATCCAGCATTCATCTGCGTGGTGTAAAGATCCCTGCCCTCTAAAATCAAAACCGGCCGCTCGTAAGTCCTGGCCAAATCCGCAATCTGCCGAAATAAGTTTCTCTCTGGATCGATGATAGAGGCCACAAAATCATGCGCCGTTTTGCGTTCGACGGCCACCCGATCACTGACCACATAGTCTCCTACCTCCAGATTCTTGACGGTGACTTCGAGGCCCAGAGACTCCAGAAGCTTTGCCATCTCCCTCTCCCTTGAGTCCACAAAAATTTTTGCGGAAATTTTGCCGGGATCTTCCGCTCCCGTTGGCTCTTTTTGAACATCACTTTCATCCATCTTTGCGGGATGGGCCGGATCCTCTGTTATCTGCAGTTGCCGGGGCAAAAACTCCTTCTGCATAGATTCCGAAGGTTGACCGCTCATATCCCGTATCTGCCGGTTCATGTTCTTTTCTTTGCGCTCCGATATCCAGTGATAGGCCTCATCGCGCGTACCTTTGGCCATTAATACTACTACTCTGCCAGCTCTCGCCCTGCCGGTCCTGCCTTTACGCTGAATGCTGCGAATCTCGGAGGGCACCGGCTCATAAAAGAGAACCAGATCTGTAGCAGGAATATCGATTCCTTCCTCGCCTACCGAGGTGGCAATGAGGACATTGTAGTCGCCGGCCCGAAATTTCTGCAGAATCTCAGCTTGCTTTTTTTGGCTGAGGCCTTGATCATTATCGCGACTGGACTGCCCCACGAATCGTACGGCCAAAATGGCGGGATCATCTTTGAGGAAGGAGAGAAGAGATGTGGCTGTGTCCCGATAGTTGGTAAAGACCATGATGCGAGACTCTGGCTTCGCAGCAATCTGCTCATGCAGTATTCTCTTTACGGCGGCAGGCTTAGGATGCTCCACCTCCAGGCTATGCAGGTCATCTACAACCTGCAAGAATCCGGGGTCCTGCATTATGCGACGGGAGGCTTTGGAACCGCTACGCGAGAGGGCTTCACCTTCTAGCCTCTGAAAATATCTGGCCAGTGCATCCGGTCCCTGCGTCTCGGCCAGCTCAACGGCATGATGCAATTTGAGAATCTCGGCCATGAGAGAAATGGCCACGAATGTAGATTTATTTGCCAGCGTCTTGGCCGAGGACATGAGGGTAGCCTGCAGCCCGAGAAGCTCTCTCTTGGAGGACTTGGCATCGATCCTGACCGGACTTATGCCTAAAAGGTTCAGATCATCGATTCTGCGGCTGAGGAGCTCCTCGATGGCTGAACGAATAAGCAGAAGCTCTTTAGGAACGGTAAGCTTCACCCACTCTATCTCCCGATCGTGAACAAATGGGGCGACATCAGGATCATTTTCCGTGCGGGTCTGGATCTTCTCAATGGATAGGTTGGTGCATATCTCAGCGATCTTCTCGCTCTGGCTGCCCGGGCTGGCGGTAATCCCCAGGACCAGCGGGCTTTTCGCCTCGCGATGATAGCGATTCGCGATATAGACGTATGCGTAGTTGCCCACTGCTCGGTGCGCCTCGTCGAATATCACCAGGGATACATCCTTAAGATCGATCCTTCGAGAGAGAAGATCGTTTTCTATCACCTGTGGAGTGGATACAACGATGCGGCTCTTCCCCCAGGATTCGATTCTATTTTCCGGAGAATTCTCTCCGGTCATCATGGAGATGATATCTCTGTCTTTGAGCACACGCTGCAAGAAAACAGCATGCTGCTCCACCAGTGGCTTGGTAGGAGCCAGGAAAAGGACTTTGCCCTTATCCATTCGAGCCAGCAGCACCATGAGTGCTATGACGGTCTTGCCAAGACCCGTGGGTACTACTATGAGACTGGAGGCCGTGAGAGCCGTGGCGGCCAAAT
>JAABPZ010000040.1 GCA_011391755.1 Methanothrix sp.
AGTCTTCCCGTAACAAGCCCGAAAGAGATGATGAAGCTATTCGCATAGATCCGACAATGATAAATACTACCAGCCAGGTAATAGGCCCTGAGGAGATCCAAATTTCTGAGAATGAAATGGCATCCGATCTGGACAGGCACCGTAGTCTAAATAAGCACCGTAGGGTATCCTACGCAGAAAAAACAGCAAACAAGTCTATTTTCTCACACGCAGGTCATGCGGTGATTCTTTAATGAACAAACGAAGAGAGCACATTCCTAAGAAGGATATCATGTACACGTTGAACGAAGATAACTCCCAATATATTGTAAATGAGAGTTACTTCTACAAGACCGAGCCGTACTACACGATAGTCAAGAACGAGAATGAAGGCATCAAAACCACGCCCAGTAGCAGCGATGTTCTGGATGCCTATATCGTCCCCATCTGTCTGGAGAAGGCGAAGCTGGCAGGTATCCCTGTCTGCGACTGGGTAATATCCAACCAGTACGTCTCCCTTCCGGCTATAGTCTACGGCTTGAACTACTTCTCCACGCCCTCCGATCACTTCTTGATCAGCGACCTGGAAGAAGCGAAGAAGGTAATAAAGCATGTCACCAATCATGGCCGGTATCCCTTCTGCTATCAGAAGATAAGCGTCACCTCATCCGTGGCGAAATGCGTATCCATCTTCGGCAAGACCATAAACTGCTGTGAACCTGCGAAATCGCTGGCGGAGAAGATCTATGAGGTCTTCCGGCTGCCGTTAGTGGAGGTAGTACTGGTCAAGGATGAGTCGGGTTGCCGATTATCTTCCCTGGCTCCGGTAAAATATTCGCAATTATCGAAGGATGAAACGGAAATGTTACAGGACCTTCTGGATAAGAGGGTGAGACGCTTTGAGTAAACTAGGCATCTTCGTTAATCGACAGACGTTAAGCAGCTCTGAACAGCTCACGGCCGTGGTAAAATGCCGGGACGTGGCTGAGAGCATGGGCCACACTGCCGAGTTCATATTTCCCGTGGACATAAAGAAAATACCCAGACTGGATGCGCTCTTCATTCGTGCCAACACCGATCCCATGAACATCACCTATGTGGCGGCCAGGATGGCGCAAATGTACGGCGTACCGGTGATAGACGATCCCAGCTCTATCCAGATCTGTGCCGACAAAATCAACATGTACATGCACCTCATGAAGAAGAATGTCTCCATGCCCAGGACTAAGTTTCTCAAGAAGAAGGAGCTGGATGAGGTTTTAGCCGCACAGCTCTTCGAGGAGCTGGGCATGCCCCTGGTGCTAAAAGAGCCATCCACGTCCTTCTCAGTCCGGGTGGAGAAGGTCTCATCCGTAGACGAGCTATTGAAGATCGCCAGGAGATTCTTCAAGCTCTCCGACTGGATTGTGGTGCAGGAGTACATCGAGAGCAGGTTTGACTGGAGAGTTGGTGTCATCAACGGGCAGCTACTCTATGCCTGTCGCTACATAATCCCCTCGGAGACCTTCAAGATCCAGGCCTCCGTGAACGGCCACATCGTCTACTGCGATGTGGAGAGCGTGCCGGCCGATCAGGTTCCGCCCGAGGTTATTGAACTGGGACGCGAGGCCGGCAATGCCATTGGCAAAGGAATGTATGGTGTGGACATCAAGGAGAGCAACGGAAAGCTCTACGTCATTGAGGTAAATGATAATCCCTCCCTGGATGGAGGCGAGGATGCCCATTATCCGGACATGTTCCAAAAGATCATCTCCTATCTGATGACAGGAGACGCATGCAGCTATGCCGATGAGCTTTCCGGTAAGGCCCTGGGTCCGCATGGCTTTGAGGGTGAGTATGGCCTGGGAGCTGCCACCGCGTTGTCCAATCCATCTGCCCTGGCAGAAAATGAGGTCAACTCTTACAAGATTGATTTCTAGAGAGATGAGAATCTGATGGAAGATTACCTGTGTGAAGCCATAAGCCAGGCCTGCAGCGAATGCCATCTGGATGGAGGCTGCTGCTTTGAGGCGAGACCTCCCTTAAGCCGGGAGAGAATAGACATATTGCGGGAAAACGGCGTGGCAGAGGACGCTGTAGAGTTTGCAGGATACACGAGGCTATGTTTGAAGCAGGATGGCTTTTGCATTCTCTTTCAGAATGGAAAATGCAGCATTCACTCCATCAAGCCCGAGACCTGCATAGCCGGACCCTTTACCTTTGATATCAAGGACAACGTCCTGCAGATCTTCCTTAAGAGGGAGAACATCTGCCCCATGGTCCGATTTCTCAAGGCCAATCGAAAAGCCTATGACGGACTATTCGAGACCTCAGTGGAGAATATCATGCATCTGGTAAACAGCATTCCCGCTTCAGAGATGGCGGAGATCTTGAAGATCGAGGAGCCGGATACGGATCTTGTGGCAAAGATCCAGCTTTCCGACTAAGTTATGAAAAAAGCAATGCATAAGGCGCTTAGAGCTGTTTCGCCCATAGGAACGGAGCACGAGTACTCCATAAATGACAAAAAATGCAGGCCTCTGGCCATTTCCGACCGGATAATCAAGAGGATCGCCGGACAGGTGCAGCATGAGGTGGCTTTTGGGGGGATGCTGGTCTCTAAGGAGCTGCAAAAGCATGCCATCGAGCTGATCCCAGCCAGGCCGGGGAACCTTTTCTTTTTGGAGAGCAATCTTTACCAGGGCCTCTCTGAGCTGTACCGGGCCACCAATCATGAGTACGGCTTTATGGGTCTGGGAATGCATCCGCTGCTGAAATTGGATGAAACGACCTACTGGGATCATGATGAACAGGAGTATTATCAGGCATACGACCGGCTGTTCAATATCAAGCAGCATGGCTGGCTGAATATTCAGGCTCTGCAGATCAACATTCCCTACCACGACTTGGAGGAGCTAGTGGCTATGTTCAACAAGATTCGCTCGCTCATGCCTTATCTCGTCGCCGTATCGGCTTCCTCGCCCATGGTGGAAGGAAAGCTCACCAATTATATGGACAACCGGCTGGTTTATTACCGGCAAAACCAGGCGGCCATACCTTCGATCTGCCATAACATTTTGCCGGAAAAGCTGGAAAACGTGCACGATTATGTGCAAATCAACCGGCAGATCTACTCTGAGCTGAAAAAATGCAAAGCAGAGATTCTTTGCAGAGAGTGGGTCAATTCCAGAGGCGTGATTGTGCGCTTTACGAGAAAGTGCCTGGAGGTCAAAGCCATTGATGAGCAGGAATGCCTGCATTCGGACATGGCGTTCTCGGCTTTCTTGCTGGCACTGCTGCGCTCTGACCTCGTGCTGGAGGAGGATGAGAGCAGTCTATTGGCCATGCTGGAAGATGCCATGCGCGGGGGCGTTGCCGGGATGCGCCCGGAGCTGGAGAGGCTCTTCGCAGCAGCGGAAAAGAGCGCAACGATTGAAGAGAAGCGATATCTGCCCCTTGTGGCAAAGCGCATCGAGCAGGGCAGCCTGGCGGAGATCATGGTGCAAAAGCTCAAGGAAGAAACAGACGGCAGGATCGAACCGATACTGGAGCAGATGCAGTGGTGCCTGAAGGAGAACAGGCCCTATTCTGCCGAGCTGGGACGATGCGGATAGGCGAGGCAAATGAATAACAAGGTAGCTACGCGGTTTTCCTGGCCCGCCTGCCCGGGTTGGCCATTTCATGTCATCTAGGAGGAGCTGATGAGCGGACAGCTTCATTCTATCGATCTGATAAAAAAATCTGCATATCCAGAAAATAATTCTTTCCGGTGATATGAATGATAAACGAATTTGAAAATATATTTACTCCAAAAAGCTCATCGCTTAGTAGTCTACTAGAAGGCATTGACAATTACAGAATAGTGCTTCCCCAATTCCAGAGACCCTGGAAATGGGAGCCTGAAATGGTTCGTGATCTTATTGCTTGTGGAGGGGTTTTCCAGCCATTTGATGATAGCGAATAGAATAGGAGGAATTAACCGAGCTTGCTGATGCATCCGGCAAGCGATGCATCCACATGAGCAGAATTTAACAGAATTTCAGAGCATAAGGACCCTGAGCTACTACAGGCTATGCAAGAGGGCGACTAGAACTGGTAGAACCAGAAGGTTAAAGATTTAAAAGTCATAAAATATCGCCAAGGTATTTAGGAAATAGGAGATGTTAAGACATGAGTGCTTCACAAGTCATTGAATGCATATACGAAGAGGGCGTCTTCAAGCCTTTGCATGAAGTTAAAATTAAAGAAGGCACAAAATTAAAAATCAAGGTGGAAAAGGTAGACTTATCTGAATATCGCGGTATGTTTGGCAAGGCCTCCGCAGAAAGACTTCAAGAACTGGAAGGAGATGCCTACCTTTGATTTTCGTCGATACAAATGTTATTTATAATATTATATTTGAAACCAGATTTACAGACCGTGCTCTAAGATTCTTAGAAACATGCCAGGAACCTGTAACATCAGCAACCGTCATCCATGAATTGATATATGTGTCCATCCGCGATCTCTGCGAAGAACGCTATGGAACAAAAAATAATTCCTCGTATCGGAAAATAATAGCAACTAAAGGATATGCTCCCTTTCAAAAAGATATTGATGGGCTTTTCCAATTTGTCGAGAACAGCAGCATTTCTCTTATTCCCGTTAATAATGATCTGGAAGATTGGAAAGAGATTTTGTTAAAATACAAGCTATTGCCCTACGATGCTCTGATAGCTTCCACCTGCATGTCTAATGGGATAACTAAGATCGCTACTTTCGATAGGGATTTTAATAGAGTAGATTTTTTGAAGATAGTCGATATGACCTAATTTGAGGTCGCCCCCAGGAGCACGAGGCCCGCTGGCACGAAGCGAGCCCTTCCGGAGCAGGCTGGAGAAGCTAGTACAGCCCGGCCTAGTTAAAGCCATGATTGTGAGAAGATAATGTGCCTTTGTGAACGGCTGACCGTTCTTTGCGCTAATCAAGGCTTCGCGTGAGATTCAACCGGGTCCGGTTTCACGCGAAGGCGCGAAGCCGTGAAGTCAAAATGCGGCCAAAAAACGGCCAGGAGCTAAAGGCTATGGCTCTTCAGACCCAGGATCTCATCGACCTTGACGTCCACCAGCTTCCAGACGGAGTTCTTCTCTCCTTGCAGCAAGACCTCCACGGATTCCTGCGGCGAATGGCCTAGAGCAGAGAGAACATTGGAGGAGAGAGCTTTGCTCTTGATCAGGCGCACAAACATCTCTCTCACCGCCATTCTTTGACCGGCGTCCTCCACCTGTACCAGTTGCCCGGGCAGGGCCATGAAGCTGAAGGCGGAAAGATCAGGTGAATAGTGCTCGATCTCCACAGTCACAAAGGGATTATCCCGGAAGTACTGCACTTTTTTGCCGTAGTTAGTGGAAAGGAAGTACATGAACCGGCCATCAAACACATAAATAAATGGGGCAATGTAAGGATGCGTCTCGCCTTTGAAAGCAATGCGGCAGACATATTGCTCCACCACCAACCGGTCGTACTCCGCTTTTCCCATGCGTGGCATCTTGAATACATCTTCGGGCATTTCAGTCTCCTCCGCCAGAGCGGTCGCATAAAATCCGCTTTACCTCATCCCGGAAATTGACTAAGTGCTTGCGATCATTTTGAAGGATATGATAGACCATTTCCATATCTAGCCCCCAATAGATGTGAACCAGAACATTCCTGAAGCCAGCAAGATCAGAAAGCTCTCTTGCAAGATCATCATCGATCAGCCCAGCCTCTCCCAGAATTTGAAAAGCCTCCCTATAATTTGCAGGCCTCCTCAGGCCTTCCTCTGAAATGAGATGATTTGCAATATCTATGGATGCCTGGATGCTTACTAAGAGAGCATGCAAGACCATATTCTTAAGATCTCGCTCCCGGAGCAATCTCTCTAGAGGGAGACTCATATATCTCTCCCAATCGTCCAAAGCTTCGTCCATCTCCCTCATGTGAGCCAGAGATCTCATTTTACGCCCTCGCCAGGTATTTCCGGTCGTATGAATCGTACATCTCTTTCAGGTCCAGGTAAGTAGATATCACTTCTGCCTCAAAGTCGCAGCGCTCCTGTTTGTTTCGTTGGAAGACAAAACGACCACACTTGATCACTTCATACTGGAATTCTGGATGCGCATTATTTAGAATTCTCACATCAAAGTCTCGGCCTGGTTTGATCCCCAGATCCAGATCGCTGCCGATGCGCAGAGCCAGTTTAAGGGCTCTGTAGGAAGAAAGATTCCCAGATAGAAGCAAGGCAATATCTATATCCCGGAAATCTTTCCTCTGCAAAAATGAGCCAAATACATAGGCCGTCTGCACCTCGGGATATTTGCTTATTATCTGCCCGACTCTCTCCATCATTGATTTGCGGTCCATATGCTTCTCCACTCTGCCAGCACCTAACCTATGCACCTGCAACATGTTAAGGATTTCGAAGAGATTACTTTCGCCCCGCACGCATATCGGTTATAAATCCGATTGTCCGTTATAACCCTAATGGTCACCCTGGAGAAGATCGCCCACCTGGCAGAGGAGTGCAAATTCGACTCAATGGGCCCGGCCCAAAGCTCAGCCGTGGTGGACGTGGACGCAAAGATGCTTCGCACCCTGGGAGAAGGCACGCGTCATGACGTCTGCGCGTCTACCTTCTCGCCAAGGGAAACGCCCCTGCCCGGAATTTGCCACGCCTTCACAAAGGATGGCAGATGCATCAGCCTCTTCAAGACCCTTTACACCAACCACTGCACCCATCAGTGTAGCTACTGCACCAATGCCGCGAACTGCAGCAATAAATCCAAAGCCTTTTCTTATACCCCGGAAGAGCTGGCCAGGATCACCCTTTCCCTCTACCGGTCGAATTATATTGAAGGGCTTTTTCTCAGCTCAGGCGCGGGCCGGGATGAGGATCGTGTCACGGAAAATATGGTAGAGACCGTGCGGCTCTTGCGCCAAAAGCATGCTTTTTCCGGATACATTCATCTCAAGGTCCTGCCCGGCTGTGCGCGCTCGCACATCCAGGAAGCCACCCTGCTGGCGGATCGGGTCAGCATAAATTTGGAGGCGGCATCGGCCTCGCATATGAGTGAGATCTGTGCCACCAAGAGCTACGAGAATGATATCCTGCAAAGGCAAAGATACATCCGCGATATGCTATCCGATGGCGCCAAGAACTCCAAGGCCTTTCTGCCTGCCGGACAGACTACGCAGCTTGTGGTAGGTGCCGCCGGGGAGAGCGATGAGGAGATCTTCAAAAGAGTTCTTTATGAGTACAAAGAGATTGGAGTACGAAGGGCCTACTACAGTGCTTTTTCCCCTCAGCGGGGCACACCATTTGAGAACAAAAAGGCCCAGCCGCTCTGGCGAGAGCACCGCCTCTACCAGATGGACTGGCTCTATCGGATCTATCACTTTAAGCCCAGGGAGATCCATCATGCCTTTAATGAGAATGGATTTCTTGGCAATGCCGATCCCAAGATGGCCATCGCCAGGGAGTCTATGGACAAACCCCTAGACCCCAATACGGCCGCATTCCGGGAACTGTTGAGGGTGCCGGGCATCGGCCCCAAGAGCGCGCAAAAGATCGTGGCCTTCCGCAAAAGGCAGCCTATTGTTGCTAAGGCAGAGTTGGTGGCATTAGGCATCCGCATCAAGAGAGCCGGGCCCTTTCTCAAGATCAACGGCTGGAGAGATACAACTCTGGAGATGTGGCAGGCTTGAAGATTCCAGACAACTTCCTCTACTACCTCTCCCTGCATGAGGACTGTAATGAGAGGCTTCTTGCCAGAGCAGGGAATCTCACACCAGAGGACGTGGAAGTTTGCATTCATCCAGAAGTTGCCCGCATAAAAAAGATGGTCTATGCAGTTTTAGGAGAAGCGCACCGGATGAAGGCATTTGTGAGATTGCAGCCCCTGGGCGCCCGAGTGCTTTATGGCTTTTTCAAGCCCAGGCACAGAATTGAAGAACACATCTGCGACACTCTCGCCCGCAGGAACGCCGGGATAATAGTAGTACTGGGAAACGGCAGTGAGAGCTGGACCTCGTTATGCTTGGAGGGCAGGATCTGGCGGAATCATAGTGGAGGGATGGTTGAAACCCTGTTGAAGCTGAAGGACTCCCTGCATGGAATTGAAGAGGAGACTGATTTGCGGAACCTGGATGTAGAAGGCCTCTGGCAGGTCTACTACGACAGCCAGTACTGCCCGGAGAGAAGGAATCTGCCGGCATTTCGCCGGCAAATGCCCAGAAGAGATCAGGAGGCTGCGGGACTGCGGCTGGTGCAAAATATGAGAAATGTCACCCTCGATAACTTTCTGGGCAAGAGGTGATCGCGAAGAGGCGAAGCAGGATAGTCGATGCATTCCCTAATGATGGAGCGCTTCTTAGGCTTGGCGTTACCATCCTCATGGATATCAACTAGGAATGGCTGACTGGTAGAAATTATTTATAATACTCGACTAAAAAAAAGGTTTGCGTGTTGTAGATACACGCCAGTGTGGGCTAGAACTCAGCCTGAAGTCATCCTTTTGGAATCGCTTGGTCCTCAAATCTTTTGTTTTGTTAATAGGCCCTCGATGAAATCAGTTCCCGCGTATCCTATGGAGATCAATGCAATTAGGGTTTCTTGTGTAATGTCTTTTCCGATATATTGCATTACTCCAAGTGCGCCTGCACCTGCGCCTACTGCCACGGCGATTAGTAGGCTAATCAGGAGTTGTCTCCGGTCAAACAGAGTATCCAAGCTCTTTTCTCCTTGAGCAGCTTCATCGGTCGTGAATCTTTAATAGGTTTTAATTATGTAATATGGATATGTCAATAATTCATGCAGGCTCCAGATATGATCTATTAAGCCAGCTTGCTTCGCGGGGCAGTTGAAATTTGTTTTCCCCTGATCATCCTTATACTTTAAGGAGCGATGCTTTCGGCAGTAGTTGAAGTTTGCGAAATATAAGGTCATTTGGTGATCCAATTCCTCAGTTTTCTTAGAGAAACCTATAGTTTTCCTGGAAATGCGGTTATTATCTTGTCTGCATGTTAGATTTAGTCGCTCAATGTAGCTCGTAGATATCATCTTGGGGTCTATGTTCTCACCAAATATTATCCTCTTGAACACCTTTTTAAGCCTACCCTCTGCCCTCATCTTGATAACCTGTGCATACTTCAATAGTTCATCAACTATTAATCTAGGACTTCGAGGCCGTCCTCGCTTGCCGGTTGGTGCAAACTGTTTCAGCTTTCCATATTGTTTTCGAAGAGCTATTGTATATAATTTTAAACCATCAGTTGCAAAGAGTGGTATTGATTTCAGTCTTTTCACTGTATTTGTCACGAGTTGATCTGCTATTTTCTGAGATCGTTCGCCAACAACATGAGA
>JAABPZ010000342.1 GCA_011391755.1 Methanothrix sp.
GAGCGTGCGGCGCAGATTGCGATAGGCTTGGCCCGCGGCGCCGAGATATCCAATATGACCATCGTGGGAGGGGAGACGGCTTCCTTGCCAGAGATCATTCGGGGCTTCGACCTGGCCGGCACCGCCATCGGTGTCGTGGACAAGGACAAAGTTGTGACGGGCGAGAAGATTCAACGGGGAGATGCTCTGGTGGGCGTGCCCAGCAGCGGCCTGCACAGCAACGGCTATACTTTGGCCCGGCGCATCATTGCCGAGTCTAAGTACACCTACTTCGACCGGATGCCCGGCGGGAAAAATACCATTGGAGAGGAGCTGCTCACGCCCACCCGCATCTATCCCGAGATCGTGAAACTGGTGGCGGAGTGTGATGTGCATGGCCTCGCCCACATCACCGGCTCGGGCCTTCTCAAGCTGCGCCGCATCTCAGCGCTCGGTTTTGAGATCACCGATCCATTGGAGCCGCAATCCATCTTCCGATTCCTGCAGGAGCTGGGCAATGTGGATCTTGCCGAGATGTACCGCACCTTTAACATGGGCATGGGCTTCGTGGTCGTAGTAGCCGAAAACGAGGCCCAAAAGGCCTGCCGTATCATGGGGCCGGGCGCAAAGGTAATCGGATCGATTGTAAAAGAGGGAATAAAAGCAGGAAGCATGACCTTCTAGTACAACGAGGCCAAAATAAACCAATGTTCCAACTTCGCGGCTTCGCGCCTTCGCGTGAAACCGGATTCTGTTAAATCTCATGCGAAGCCGCGAAGAACGGTCAGCCGTTCACAAAGGCAAGACATTATCCACTCACAATCATGGCTTTAATTAGGCTTGGCTGTACTAGGACTGCTTACTGTTTTTTTCGCCGAACATATCTTCCAATTTGCTCTTAATCTTTCGTATGGATTCTATGGCCGGACAGTTTACATCGATGGGCGGCTTGCCTGCCAGGTCTGCTTCTACCAGGCATTTGTCAAAGGGAATGGTCCCCAGGACCGGTATGCCCATCAGGGCCAGCTTATCGGCCACGGGACCCGGGTCGTCGGCCTTGTTTATGACGGCAAAGTACCTGGTAATGCCGATCTCCTTGCCCAGATGCATTATCCTCTCCACGGTCTCAATGGATCTCATGCCCGGTTCTACCACGGCGATCATGGCATCGACCCCGCGAGCTGTGGCCCTGCCTAAGTGCTCGATGCCAGCTTCCATGTCCATGATTACCAGATCCTTTTCCCGAACGATGACGTGCCTGATGAGCGCTTTCACAAACGCATTGGCGGGACACATGCAGCCTGAGCCGCCGGAATCGATGGTACCCATGACCACTAACTTGACATTGTCGGGCCCAGTGCAGCCGCACATGGCCACCACGTCATCGACCTTGGGATTCATCTTGAACATGCCGCCGGGCATGCCCGCCCGCTCCTCGACCAAGTCTTTATGCTCGGTGACGGGCTTGGGCAGATTAGGTATGCCCAGAGCTGAGCCCAGGTTCATGCTCGGGTCCGCGTCAATAGCTAGAACATTGTAGCCGTCGCGGGCAAAGAGACGGGCTAAAGTGCCGGCCAGGGTGGTCTTACCCACACCGCCTTTTCCTGAGATTGCAATTTTCATTTTTATGAACCTCTTGAGATTGATTGGGTCTTATTCTGAAACGTTTCGCGCCTTCGCGTGCACCCGGGATCTCGCGCGAATCCGCGAAGGGCGCGAAGAAGTCAATGATGATGTTCTTTCGTGTTCAGCTACAATCTCGGACACTTATGTTTAAATCGATTCTGCATGATAGCATTACTGGGACACCGGGATGATAAAAGAGGAAAAGATTAACGCGGGCATTGCTAGCCAGAATCTGTCTGCCAACGCCGCCGAAGTTCTCAAGAAGAGATATCTATGTCGCGACGAGCGCGGGGCTGTCGCTGAGACCCTAAAAGAGATGTTCGAACGCGTGGCCGCTCATGTCTCGCGAGCTGAGATAAAGCATGGCGGCGACGCAAAAATTTTCCGCAGAAAATTTTTAACGATGATGCAAAGGATGGAATTTCTGCCCAACTCCCCCACCCTCATGAACGCGGGCCTGCCGCGGGGGCAGCTCTCCGCCTGCTTCGTC
>JAABPZ010000343.1 GCA_011391755.1 Methanothrix sp.
GGGGATGATGTTGCGCATCGAGGCCATCGCCCTGGCGGCAGAGGCGGCAGCGGCGCAGGATGCCCTGCTGGTTTGCAACATCGGCTTTCCCAGCCGGGAGCTTTTCTCGGTTAGAGATCGCCCGGAAAACTTCTACATGCTTGGCTCCATGGGTCTCGCCTCCTCCATTGGCCTGGGCCTGGCCCTGGCGCGGCCTGAAAGGAAGGTAATGGTCCTGGACGGAGACGGCTCGGTGCTCATGAACCTGGGGACGCTGGCCACCATCGCTCATCATGCGCCCGAGAATTATCTGCTGGTGATCCTGGACAACGGCTGCTACGGCTCCACCGGCTCGCAGCCCACCTGCACCTCTTGCGGGACGGATCTGGCTGCGATGGCAAAGGCGGCGGGCGTGGAGAATGTGAGGACTGTATCCGAGAAGAACGAGATCATTGATGCACTAGGAGGGTGGGGGATTATAGTAGTAGGGGTTGAAAAGGGAAATGCGGATGTTCCGATAATTGATTTTAGGCCAGAGCAGATTATCGAGAGGTTCATGGGAAGAGCGAGAGCGTAATGAGATGATAATGCTGCATAAATAGGGATTAAGTCCCCTACTTGCAGTGCTGGTACATCTCATTGTCTCATTTCTGGTCGAGAGCCTCATTTTCCTGGGTATTTGCATTATGACCTTGATCATTTGGTTGTGCTGAAAAAGGCATTATCGTTTCGTCAGTTCGATCCTTTTTTTTGGCAAAGATTAAAGTTGCTCTCAGGCGATTCCGTTTCAATACATTTTGGTATGGATTCATTGAGTCTACTTCCACACCAGAACTTGGCACAAGAATATCCAAATCGTTGCTATTACATGTTTTAATTTTTGGCTGTTCCCCACTTTTCAGTAATGCAATTTGAAAAACATCATATCCTTCATCTATGAGAAGAGCATTATGGACGCCAATCTCCTTTAATTCCTCGGCGGCATCTTCAAGCCTAAATCCAGTTTCAGTTTTGCCGTCAGGTTCTCCTTCACATGCAAAGCAGAATATTTTGCGGCCATCTTTCGGCAGTCCGATTATAGTCCAGCGATATGTGTTGCGACGGAAATATACTTCTACCTGCGAATCATCATCCGGGACAAATCTATATTGGCCTTCCTTAAGTGGTTCACGATTGTCATGAATTTCATTGTAATCCTCCCAGAACATAGCTCCGCGGATTTGTTCAACAGATGCCCCCATCCCTCTATAGAGTCGGCTTAGCAAAATGGGCCCGCAGCAAGCCGCCCTCTGATCGTTTGGGTTATCAAGTAATTGCGCTTCTCCAAACCAAACATTGTCATTCTGTTCCTTGCCAAAATAAAATCGAGGACGTCCCAAATCATCTCTATGGAGCTTTTTCTTACCGTTTTCTATTTTTGGATTTAAATTCGGCATTAAAAATAGGTGCCTAAGATCGCTGAACTCACCTGTAATCCGATTAATCTTTACAATATTTCCGTCGCGGATCACTTGCTTTCCGTATACGGCAAAATCAATAGCATCGCCGCTACTCGTCCAGGAGCCGTCCTCCTTCTTGACTTTAGTGAATACCGCTTCATTAGGTTCACTCGCATATTGATTGAATCGAACATCTTCAATTGTTATCCTGGGGTATTTGCCCTGCACGCCCTTCCATTTTACAAGGCAAGAATATGTCCTCTTATCCAGAGGCTCCTCAAATAAATGAATTAATACACGACCGTAACCATCAGATTTATTGGATGATTCAGGAGGATTTATGTAAGCTACATTCCATAAATTCATTGTGAGGTCCCCGCATCCTTGCTGTCCAATAATCTCATAGCCTTCATGATCTGTAATAAAAACTTCATCATGAGCATCAATGTCATTCAGTTCATTTCGATAATCAATGAAAAATCTCAATTCGGACTGCGAAGAGCAATCTTTTATCACACTATCCCGCAAGTCGGTCGTGATTTAACTATAGGTTGTTATAAATAGAACTACACTGCATATGATACATGGGTGTAGCAAATGGGAAAAAG
>JAABPZ010000344.1 GCA_011391755.1 Methanothrix sp.
ATCTCTGGCACATCATCCGGCTGCACTCCCATGTAATAGATTCTCTCTGGATATACAACTACCAGAGTTCCCTTTTCGCAAAAGCCGGGACATCCCGTCTCCTTGATGCTGATCTCTTTTTGCAGACCCCTTCTCTCAATCTCTCTTTCAAAGGCGCTTACCACCTTTCGTGCCCCAAGGCCCAGACACCCGGTGCCGGTGCAGATTGCCACCTCTTTTCTCCTGGGGTCTCTGTTGCGTTCGATTTCATCTCTCAAGATCTCCAGATCCTGAATTGATGTAAGTCTTGCCATCTATTCCCCATTATTCTTATCTAGTTCTAACTATCGGATGCTAGCCGCCCCAATATTTTCTCTACCTTCTTGGAGTCCACCCGGCCGTGATAATCATCATCTACTACTATTACCGGGCCTATGGCGCAGCATCCCAGGCAGTTGACCCGATTTAACGTGAAGCTATTGTCCGGCGTGGTCTGCCCTGATTTTATGCCCAATTTTGACTCAGTTGTATCCAGTAATCGTTGAGCGCCTCGAACCTGGCAAGCAGTTCCCATGCAAACGCATACTTTATGCCGGCCTACAGGAGAGAGATTCATCGCTTTGTAGAAGCTCGCCACCCTGAATATCTGGCTTGCTGGAATCTTAAGCCTCAAGGAAAGCTCCCTGATGGTTTCTTTGGAGATCCAATGCAGCTCGCTTTGCAAATCTAAGAGCAACTGGATCAAGAAACCTTCCTTTCCATCATATTTATTTATTATATTATCCAGCTTCTTCCTGTCCGCATCGATCATATTCGCCTCATATTATTCGCATTTGTATCAGCATTAAGCGTGAAAAACTATATAACGCTTGCCTTCGATAACATATAATAATAGAGTGTTTCTCATGAACGAGGATCTATTGAGGGCTATCCGGAAAAGATGCAAGAAGATGGAGATACCCTTGATGGGTGTGGCGAGCGTAGAGCGATGGAAGGACCCACCCTTTGTGCCCTGGATGCCGGAGGAGTTTTATCCAGAGTCCATATTTCCCCAGGCGAAATCGGTAATAGTAATTGGCCTTCCCGTCAGCCTGCCCGTGCTGGAGACGTCACCCTCCATTTACTATCGGGAGCTGTACAACACCGTAAACAGCCTGCTGGACCAGTACACTTACCGCCTGGCCAATTTTCTGAGCGAGAACGGACACCAGTCCGTCTTCGTTCCCAGGGACGGATACTTCGGCATCAAGGCCCTGCTAAAAAATCCAATGGCTTTCTTCTCCCACCGACACGCGGCCCTCCTGGCGGGTCTGGGCAATTTTGGGATTAACAATATGTTGCTCACGCGAGAGTTTGGCCCACGCGTGCGCTTCGGTTCAGTTTTCACGGCAGCGAAGCTTCCAGCCGATCCGCCCCTCGATGAAAGACTGTGCACCCGTTGCATGCGCTGCGTCAAGATGTGCCCGACGAAGGCATTGGATGAAAAGGACTATCCGCAAGGGCTCACGGACAAGAAAAGCTGCACAGCCCACAGCGCCGAGCTGAACCAGCGGGGAATATCGCCCTGCGGGATATGCATCAAGGTCTGCCCGGTGGGGGAGGACAGAAAGCTGCACGGGCGAGAGGATGCTTCCATCTACTCTCGAAAGGATCGATTCCTGCAGGAGCACAAAGCCTGGGAGCATGTAAGGAAGTATGGGGGGCTTTAAGATTAAATCGTTTATATCATTATGCAAAATAAAGGAGGAGCTAAGAGAGTTGAGACTCCCATCTCCTTCGCGATTCTTATTTCACCTTACGTAGATCCAGACCACATTGCTCCAGCCAGATCTGCTGCCCCACATGGCCAGTTCATGCCAGCCTCGAGCATCACCAATGAATCGACCATGGAAGTATCCGGGCATTCTGTAACCCAGGTTGCGCCAGATCTGCTGCCCATTGGGATATCGCTCCCAGGACCATACGGTTTGGGCCTGATCGTTGTTAGACAAAATGCTGGTGCTTCTCCAGAAGAAGACCGACGCGGGACCTGTTGTCCACA
>JAABPZ010000345.1 GCA_011391755.1 Methanothrix sp.
CGATCTGATAGACGTTCTCCAGGTAGCCTCTATCTACAAAGCCCTTTACGCTGTGTGCCGTAGCTGCGATGGGAATGCCCATCTTGCCCATCACGATCATCTTGTCGAACATGGTGGGGTCGTCAAAGAGCTCTGCTCCTACTACGAGCAGAGGCCTCTTGGCCTTCTTGATTATAGCGCCCATAACCTTCGGCATATAGGCCTTGGCCATCTCCGGCCCGGGGATCTGGGCCATCTCAAAGGGAATGGGATTCTTAGTGGTATCAATGCCCTTCTTTACTTCTGCTGCCATTTCTATCTCCTCCTTTTCCCTCACTTCTTGGTCCTTATCTTGCGTGCGATGTTCGTCGGGTCGAAGCTGACATCAGCGGGCCGGAGCGGTCCGGAGATGAATTTCTTGGCCTTCCAGTCGATCTTCCAGCCGTGCTTCTCTTCCAGTGTCTTCATCATATCCGCCTGGTAGCTTAGGGGCAGATCCTTGACATCGCGAACGAAGAGATGCCAGTCGTCGGGAAGTTTGCCGAAGTACTTCATGGAGATATCGCAGTAGTGGGTCAGCTTGATGGATCTGCCCTTTGTGTTATCGGAGGGGCGGAAGCAGAGTTTTGCCATCTCCAGCATGGCCTCTTCCTTGGTCTCGGCGATATAGAGCATAGCTTCAGGTGCTGGCTCGATCTGCTGCATCTTGCCGTTCTTGGCGTCGATGACCATCCAGTCCTCGGGCTTGTCCGTCCTGCCCATGAAAGTTCTGCGGTAGATGACCGAGCTGGGCTGAACTACTGCCGGTATGCCTAGCCTGTTAAAGCCGGTGGCAATCGATGCTGCCTTCTGGGAATATGCTCCCCAGGCCACGCCGCATGCCCCAACCTTGGACAGGATGTAGTCGGCGATATCGTCGTAGTTGGCGCGCTCGTTTCTGTGAGCGAAGATGGTAGCCACCTTGATGGCTGCCCCGTGGATATGGGCATTGGCCACACAAGAGCCTATGTTGCAGATGTTTCGGCCATCAAAGGCTCCTCCATACTGCTCCCATATGGTCTTGCCATCTTCATCGGTGTAGAGGGACATATCCATGGCCATGCAGCCCGTGGCGCAAACGATGTAGCCCCTGTCCACAAACTCCTTGGCGATGTCATAGCACTCCTTGGTGCCGTTGGGGTAATTGGAGCATCCTACCAGCGCTATAACTCCGGGAATATCGCCCAGCACAATGGGTGCACCCACTTTGCGAATCTCAGTGTCGAGCACAGGCCCTCTGCCTGCTCTCATCTTGAACTTCTGGTTCTTGATGTATTCGCGATTGGAATACTCATAGAGCTTAAGGATTGGTATCTCCTGGGGACAGGTCTGCTCGCATCTCTGGCAGCCCACGCATACCTCATAGGTGGAGGAGAAAGGCTCCAGATTGCCTTTGAGAGCCTCGGAGATCAGGTTGCTGATCCTGATATGAGGAGGACAGACGAAGGCGCACTCATTGCATTGGGTGCATTTGGCCAGGGTATCCTTGAACTGCTGCTCAGTGAAAAGGCTCTCCTTCTTGAACTGCTCGCGCTTGGGCTTGACGGCGATAGCGGTCCTGATGGCAACCTCGCCGGCCTTGACCGGATCGAGAATGGCCACGCCGGGCACCTTGAAGCTGACCAGATCCTCCACAATGGCATCGGCAGAATCATTGGTCCTGTCGGTAAGGCCGAGCATGATCTTATCGTTGCTGGCAATCACGGGGATATGGCGCTCCTGGCAGTCCTCAAGCACATCGCAGAAGACGCACTGCTCATCCACGATCACTGTATCCATGATGCCGGCGCGAACCATCTTTCTCCACCAGCCCATGGCTCCGGCCACCTTGGCCTTGGGTCCCAGATTGGCTGGAATCTTGGAGGGTCTGCCGGTCTCGGTGATCCTGGTGAGATCTATGGCTGTGCAGCATACGCCGCCGATATCCACATTATTCCAGAGGTTTTTCTCCTCGGTGTAGATCATGGCCTCAGCGCCTGCTGCCAGGTTG
>JAABPZ010000041.1 GCA_011391755.1 Methanothrix sp.
GTATCTGGCCGAGCACCCTGAGCCGCCGGTCAAGGCCTTCGGCATAGATCGCGTCTACCGGCGGGAGGCCATAGACGCCACGCACACCCCGGAGTTCGAGCAGCTGGAGGGCATTGTAATGGACAGGGACGTGACCTTCTCTCATCTTCTGGGCATATTGAAGGAGTTTTATGCCAAGATGGGCTTTGAGGAGGTTCGCTTCCGGCCAGGCTACTTCCCCTACACGGAGCCCTCTGTCGAGCCGGAGGTCTTCATAGACGGACTGGGATGGGTGGAGCTGGGAGGAGCCGGAGTCTTCCGAAAAGAGGTCACGGCGCCCTTCGGAATCGAGCATCCGGTGCTGGCCTGGGGCCTGGGAGTCTCGCGGGTGGCCATGCTCAAATTAGGGCTCAAGGACCTGCGCCTCCTCTATCAATCGGATATAGAGTGGCTACACAGTACGCCCGTTTCCATCAAGCTTTGAAGGGGGATTAATCATGCCGGTTGTCAGACTTTATTATGAGGACATGGAGAGGCTGATTGGAGCCTCTCGCGATACTATCATGGGCCGGCTGGCCATGATGGGTGCAGACATTGGAAAGAGGGCGGAAGAGGAGCACGTGGATGTAGAGTTCTTCCCGGATCGGCCCGATCTCTACAGCGCCGAGGGCGTGGCCAGGGCCATGCAAGGCTTTCTGGGGCTAAAGACGGGGCTGGTGGAATATCCCATAAAGGAAGGGCCGATCGTCCTGCGGGTAGAGGAGTCGGTAAAATCAGTGCGCCCCATCATCGGCTGCGCTGTGGTACGGGGCCTTTCCTTCACCAGCGAGGCCATTGAATCGCTCATGGGCCTGCAAGAGGATCTGCACTGGGGCCTGGGCAGAAATCGGCGCAAGGTGGCCATCGGCGTGCATGACCTCTCTCGCGTCACGCCGCCCTTCCGCTACTTTGGGGAAGATCCGGCCCGAAAGTTCGTGCCCCTGGACTTTGCCGAAGAGATGAGCATGGAGGAGATGCTGCAAAAGCACCCCAAGGGCAAAGGCTATGGCCATATCCTGCAAGGTTGCCATCGTTATCCGCTCATAGTGGACGCTAAAGATCAGGTGCTCTCTTTTCCGCCCATCATCAATGGCCAGTTGACCTCGGTCACCGAGGAGACCGAGGATCTGTTCATTGACGTTACAGGGACAGACGGCATGGTGCACAAAGCCCTGAACATAGTAGTAACCTCCCTGGCGGAAAGAGGGGGCAGTATAGAGAGCGTCCGGGTTATGAGGAGCGAGGGCGATTTCGTCTCCCCCAATCTAGAGCCTTCTGCCTGGACTGTAAGGGCAGCACAGGCCAACAAGCTGATCGGCTTTGATCTGACTGCCCAGCAGTTGGCCGAATGCCTGCAGCGGATGCGCCTGGGGGCAATCGCGAATGGCAGCGATGTTCAGGTGCTGGTTCCAGCCTACCGGGCGGACATAATGCACTCCTGGGACATCTTCGAGGACGCGGCCAAGGCCTATGGCTTTGAAAAGCTTGAGGCCCGTCTGCCTCGCACGGTGACTGTAGGCCGCGCTCACCCTTCCGAGATTCGTAAAGCCGAGATTCGCGAGGTCATGGCTGGCCTCGCATACCTGGAGACCATGCCCTTCACCCTGACCAATGAGAAGGTGCATTTCCAGTGGATGCGCCGCTCTCCGGAGGGGGCGGGCGCAGTGGCCGTGTTGCATCCCATCAGCGAGCTGCACACCATCCTACGTACCTCGCTTCTCTCCAGCCTTCTGGAGATCTTTGCCATGAACCAGCATCATCCTCTGCCCCAGAAGATCTTTGCCGCCGGGGACGTGGTGGTGGAGAAGAAGACCCGTATGCATCTGGCCGCGGCATCCATGCACAGCGGCGCCAACTTCTCGGAGATACGGTCCGTGGTCGACGCGGTGTTGCGGGAGCTGGCCATAAAGGCAGAGATTGTTCCGTCTCAGGATGGAGCGCTTCTGCCGGGAAGGGGTGGCGATCTTCTGGCAGGGGGCCGAAAGATTGGCTGCTTCGGAGAGCTGCACCCCCTGGTTTTAAGGAGCTTCGGCCTGGAGCAGCCGGCCGTGGGGATGGAGCTGGAGTGGGGTGAGCTCTGAGAGGAGCTTGCTGCTTTTCTTTTTAGTACGAAAATGGGTCAGATTTATCTCCTAATAATTGTAATAAAGAGCACTGGCTATAATGGATTGTGGCGGCTATGAAGGTTCGAGATCTGATGAGCTATCCCATTGCTACTGTGCGCCCGGAGGCCACGGTGCTGGAGGCCATAAAACAGATGGTGGCGGAGAAGAAGGGCAGCGTGCTGGTAGCCAAGGAAGGCCTACTCAAGGAGTGCCTGGGCATTGTCACCACCAGCCAGATCTTCCTCAAGGTCTTTTCTCAAGGCCGGGATCCGGCAGCGATTGCGGTCAGCGAGATCATGACAGAGGGGCCCCTGGTCATCATTGACCTTGATGCCTCCACCAGTGAGGCAGCTAGATTGATGCGAGAGCACAATATCAGAAGGCTGCCGGTGATGAAGGACGGGGCACTGGTAGGGATTATCACCAGCAAGGACTTGCTTTTATGCGTAGAATGATGTTGCTGGAAAAAAGAATTCGCTAATTCTGCCGGGCGGCAAACGCAGAATTTAAATAGCCTTACTGTCAAGTCCCTGAGGTAGGTCGAGGTTGCCTAGCCTGGTAAGGCGCAGGTTTGCTAAACCTGTTCTCCTCCGGAGATCGTGGGTTCGAATCCCACCCTCGGCGCATATCGTTTTTTTGGCAGATCTCTTTGATCGTCGGCAGGTTTGCCTTCTTCGCCAAGAAATTCGCATTGATTCCTTAAACTATTCACTCACCAGTAAGTTTGCCATAGGATTCCTTTCGCCCAAATGCGGTGGCGAGAAAGCAGTCCACCCGGATCTGCCAATCCGATCTAGTCCGTCCCCGGCAGGAGTGGCCTGATCTCATAGACATCCAACTGGCGATGGATGGTGAAGAGATCGTTGCCCTTCTGGTGGCTCACGAGCAGGGAGTTGCCCACATCTTTGGGCAGATAGAACTCCTCATTGTCCAGTTTGACGCGGAAGAATTTTCGGCTCTTGCCCATCTCCATGTCCCTGTATCTTCCGGTTACCTTCTCTCCGATCTTCAGAATCCTGGGTTCCATACTAATTTCACCTCATTGATGATTATAGTTATGTCCTGCTTCTACTTCTAACTTCCTATTCAATTTTTGGATATTTTCAGATCTTCACAGGGGCATGAGCCTTCTCTACTTCCGGACACCCCAGTGGGCAGGACCCCCCATCTTCGCCCGCATTATCCCACTGCATTTTCATCTGCGTCGCGTCCAAATAATCGGTCTGGTTGGCGCTCTCCGGTCCAGAGCAAGCGCAGCTCAGGTTGGCAGCGGCGGCATAGTTCACTCCCGCGCGCCGCTCTTGCGGCTGGCAGCACTTCAAGAAATCCCGGCCGATGACGGACCGATTTTGCGCAGCCACCTGGCCATAGCTGCAATTGCCCACGACAATAGCACGGTTGATGATATCCCCCTCGCATTTCTCCACATTCAAGTTGATGCCGATTCTCAAAGTATCGCCGATGGAAAGATGGAGCAGTGTCCAGTTGGAGCCGTTCCGGCTGATCTGGTTGGGCCGCAGGGTAGAGTTGAGGAACCGGGCCCCGCACGGGAAGATATCTTGCAGGAAGAGGGGCCCAATGGTGGCGTTGCCGTCATTGGTGATAGTGATAGTATAAACGGCCTCATCCCCTACCCGCAGGCCGTCTTTGCGAAGAGAGAGGTGGGGCCGGTCGTATTTGGCAACGCCGGAGATCATGATCCTTCGCGAGACTATGTAGTCACCCATGAGCGTTTCATCCCTTTGCACCGCAGGGGTTCCGTTCGTACCCACAAGGGTCCGCAGCTTCGCCGTCCCGGAGAAGTTGGCCTGGCTCAAAAGCTCCCTGGGGCTGGCTGCCACGGCCTTCTTTTTCAGCCGGGTGGCACTGGAATACTCCTCGGCGATGAGGCTGGACGGGGTGTGCAGCCGCATCCCCTCCGACCACTTTTGGGAGACGTTCAGAAGAGTGCGGGGCGTAACTATATGGCTTAAGCTATGGTAAGACGCATCCAGATCCTTGGCCATGAAGCCAGAAAATGTGTCGCTGCGCTCTTCCGAACGATAGGCTCCTGTGCCGGACTCGTAGCTCCTCTGCCCCCGGACGCGCGCATCTTTGGCCACGTAGCCCTGGCCGGAGGCGGAGCGGTCCATCATCAGGCCCTGGCCCAAATCGTGGACGCTCTGTGAAAGCTGAAAGCTGCCGGCATAGTCCTCTACCGAAAAGATATCTTCTTCGCGCCCCAGCGCCGGTCGTTTCAGCGTCCCCAGGTGGGCCAATCCTTGGAAATCGGACTTTATCTGCATCAACGATCCGTTTTCATCCAGATCAAAGAGGCTCTCGCCCCCCAGTTTGGCGGAGTATCGATACGATTCTGTAAAGGAAGTGTTAGTGATGCCGTTCTTGGCACGAGCATCCTCGTGCCAGAGGCAGGAGACCTTCTGCAAGCCGCTTCCCGGTAGAAGAAGAGTAGTGGGATGATAGCTTGCCTTCACGCTTCGATTCAGCCGGATGGATTTGTTGGTGGTGAGAAAGCGCAGATCTTCCTCATTTTCGTAATCCCCGCTGCCGTGCTCACGCAGAGATAGCTGTGTACCCTCCTCGGCCAGTATTTTCACATTTGCGGCTGCAGAGAGCTGCATCTGGTCGGAGGATACGTAGACCCGATTGGTGAGAAGTCCGGCCAGGCGGCGGGTGCTGTAGTCGCGGTAGGATCGGAGGAAGCCCTGGCCGGTGACACTTTGTTGGCTCATGTACAGGACGTCCGTTCTGGGAAGGCGCACCGTCAGGCCCATCTCTACGCACTGGCCCGGTGCCAGAGATGCGAAATGCCAGGCTTCGTCCTCGCCCATCTCCGGCCAGACAGAGATGAGTTCCACAGCGGAGGCGAAGACGTCGCGCACGGTGACGTTGCTGGCGCTCTCTCCTCCTTTGTTGCAGACCGTTATGATGTAGCTCACCTCCTCGCCCCGACGCACCGCCTTTTGGAGCGGCGTCTTGTTGATGGAGAGAAGAGTTCCGTTCTGAACAGGCGTGTAAATGCGGCCCGATTGGGGCATCAGCTCATCGCAACAGATGGTGAAGCGATTTTCCAGCAGGACGCCGTCGGGCAGGTCGCCCTGCACATGCACTTGCAGGCGAATGGCATGCGGGCCGTCCGCATCAAGGCTGGGAATGGTCCAGGCCATCTTCCGGGTGTTGTTTTGTGAGGGGGCCGGATGGGCGGAGAGGAAGGTGACGCCAGGGTCCAGATCATCCGTGATGTTGACATTGTGGGCGGCTCCCATGCCCTGATATTCGTAGGTGAGGAGGTAGGTGAGTGTCTCGCCTACTGGCACGGGATCTGGATCGGCGATTTTTTTAATTGTCAGGCTCGCGATGTTCACGTGGGCATTGGCCTCTCGCCGGTAGTCGTTCACCCCTCCTCTGCCCGTGCGCTCCTCTGCGTTCTCGCCGGCCAGGCTGGTCCAAGTCACAAGGGCGCGCCCCTCGATGGGATCGCCCGGAGCGGCGCGAGCCGTGGCATTAAAGCAGAGGAGAGCCTTTTGGCCGGCGTTCCAGTCCAGGTCGAGGGCGTCCAGGTGCCATCTGAGGGCCTCGCCATCAAAAGCGGCAGAGGGTCCTGCCCGGACCTGTGCCGAGCCAGGCTCGTAGGCCAGGCCCGCGGGCAGCAGCGCCTGCAGATCCAGGTCAAAGGCAGGCGCATGGCTCTTGTCGGAGTGGTAGAGGAGAAGGGTGAAGGAGACGCGCTCTTCCGGGGCGGCAAAGGGCCGGGAAGCCTTCATCTCCAGCACCAGTTCAGGCTCGACCACCGTCAGGGAGCCGGCCTCGTCGGCATCCGCTTTCTGAGCCGGGCCATCTTGCCAGCTCATGCGGACTATCGTCCCTGCCAGAACAGCTCCATCCTGGTTCTCGGGTTCGTTTGCCAGCAGGCAGTTGTAAGTGATCGCAATGGTCTCTGCGGGACCGGCGTCTCCAAAGAACCAGCCAATCTGCTGGGTGCCGTCGGAATTTTCGGCAACCAGCTCGCGCTGCAAAGCCGGACCATGCAGGGAAAGGCTGCTCTTGTTATAGAATAGATGCTAGTACTAGTTCAATTTAAATACTAGAACGTGCAATCATAGCTTATGCCTCGTCCAGAGCAAATTCAATTCTTGATATATCCGCCCTCCAAAGAACTAATCGAAGAGTGGAGGGCAGCATCAAAAGAAAGAGGGACTTCCCTGAATAATTACATCATTGAGATGGTTGAAATGAGTAGACGTTCAGAGAACTCCAATCAACGACCAGCCCTATCCAAGGAAGTCACTGATCTAAAAGAGGAGAATGCCAAGCTTCGTAATGAAATGAGACTCAAGGAATTAGTTTTACAGAAGTACGAAAACGAGCTATATGTACTCCGTCACGATGCTTTTTCAGATACAGATCAACCTGGACAAAGGGAGTATGATGGAAGGCTTGTAATTGCCCTTAGACGTGGAAGAACAATGGGTGAGAGTGAGATTTATTCTGAATTAGGAATTGATACTCGCGATGCAGAGGCAGTTAAGTTGGTTTCGAATCAACTCAAAGGACTAATGCGATACGGTTTGATTGAAGAGACCTCTAGTGGCTGGAGGTGGATCAAATGAATTCAGATCTATTAGAAGGATTCTGCCAAGATTGCCAGATGAGGAATATCAAGAGCGTTAGAACATATAAACTTTATATTAACCAATATCTAGAACTACTAGACTCAAGATCAAAGAATGCAAATAGCGCAGATAGAAGCGATCTAAAGGAGTTTCTCACCAGCCTGCGCCAGCGTGGATTGAAGCAGTCTTCGATAGAAAAGGCTTTTACAGGTCTTTCTAGCCTCTACACATACATGGTTGATGAGGATCTGATTGCCGATAATCCCATAACCTCATTCAAGAGGAGGTACCTCAGAAAGTACAAAGACGAAAATACCTCCGATGCTAGGCAGATCATAAGTGTTGAACAGGCATCTCATCTGGTTAACTCGACCCTGAATAGTCGTGACAAGGCAATCCTCGTTCTTCTATTTAAGACAGGAATGCGCCGGAGTGAGTTATGTAGTCTCGACTTGGCCGACGTTGACCTTGAAAATATGACCCTAAAGTTGAAACCTACACCAAAAAGATCCAACCGAATGCTCTTCTTCGATAATGAAGCTGAATATGTCCTCCGGGCTTGGCTGCAATTCAGAAAGACTAAGGACCGAAGGGGAACACCGGCGTTATTCTTGAGCCGCGAAGGGGGTAGGATAGGATCGAAAGCAATTTGTACTCTCGTGGAAAAGCACGCCTCTAGGGTAGGGCTACATAATCCTGAATCAAAATGCCTTGAGGATCGTTTCAGTCCACACTGTTGTCGTCATTGGTTTACGACGCATCTTATCAGAGCAGGCATGCAAAGGGAGTTCGTGAAGGAGTTGAGAGGAGATATTAGGCACGAGGCAATCGATATCTACAACCACATTGATAAGAAGGAGTTGAAGGAGAGTTATCTCGCGCATATACCACAGTTGGGGATCTGAGGCCTGCCTAGCCTCAATACACTTATATCAGTCAAAAGCAATCACTTCGCGATGAGATTGACCATTGCATTAGCATTGTTGCTATTACTCGTTCTGCCAAGTATGGCTTTGTCCCCTGTCGAGAAGGCATATGCGGATGGCGTGAATGAAGGCGTAAAGCTTGGAAAATTAATGAATAATATAGAAGAGTACAATATAGCCGTTCAGCAATTCAATGACAAAATAAATCAGACTTTTGGAGCCAATGCATCAGCAATGTGGCTTCCTAAGATAGCTGTTCCTGCACCCATATTCACAGGCACACCGAAGCCGATTCACAAAATGGATGGAACACCTGCTGAGACCAATGTTGTACAATATTGAAACGGTTTGATGCTGGCTGTGGCTCGCAGAGGGGCTGAAGCCACATAACTTAATTTCAAGGGAAAACATGCACATGAAGCGTGTGCATCGGTTCAGAGCGAGGCTTTGATCCTAATGGCAGCCTGCGAGTAGATCCCAAGAAGTAAAGGTCAAAGCAAGCTATGTTTTGACTTTCTATAAAATTCACTGAATATGGGTTCTGCAAAGTCTACGGTATCTAGACCGCTTTACTTTTGCTGTCAAAACGCGGTAGCTATTAAGAGTTGAGATTGTGATAAAATCGAAAATTAAAATATACCAAAAACTCTAAATAATATAAACAATATTATTGTTGACATTGATCTAATACAGGTTTTACTCAAAACCTTTATACATGTATCTTAGTATTGAGATGGCAAGGGAGATTTACCTTCATGTCTATTGGAAGCTCCACAGAAGAGAAAGATTTTGCACAAAAATGGATGACAGATATGGGTTACTTTGGGCGAGAGATAGACCCATGTCCCGATGGTTTCAATTTCATGCTTGAAGGTACAGCTCCAAACAAAATTCCATTCTTAATTATTCAGTCAAAAGAATCCGAAAACATTTTAATTGTGTTGGCAACGGTAAGAGTTACCGATTCAAGTTTCAACTCACTAAGCGCATTGAGTAAAGGAGATCGAGATGAGTTTTTATGGAATCTGCAAAAAGACCTTCTTTCTCTTCCACCCACTTTATCTTTCGATCCGACTTTTGATGAAACGGGTATTCCAAAGGGGATGCAATTTAGTCAGGAAATCCAATTCGAGGACCTCACAAGAGGAATGTTATCGGAATCCATCAAATACACAACTAGATGCGCGCTCTGGGTAGTTTGGTCGTTTAAAAGGAGATTTGGCGCGAATGAGGAGGAAAAACTACATGCAGAGTAGAACCGAAAACATATCTGAAGGAACATTCGCCGGATTAGGAACGGATGCGGCGCTTTCTAGGATAGCTGCCTTGAATCAAAATATTCCCGCGATAACCCAGGAACAGATAAGGAAGAGAAATCCAAGTTTTTTTGCGGCATTAGAAGGGTTTGCGGATGTCCTTATCGGCCAACCAAACATTGGTTTCCCTTGGGGAATGTCGTTCGAAGGTTATTGGTCAGATCGAGCGTTGCCGCAATCAAGAAGAACGGGGGAAGCTTACGTTTGTAATGAATGCGTAAAGTTTTATAAACCGAAAGAACTTATTCAAGTTCGCGATATAGTTAGAAGTGAACGCTGCGTCTCTTCAGAGAAAGGTCAGAAACTTAAAGAAGTTATAAAAAATGCATTATCTAAAAAAAGGAAAATTCGTCTT
>JAABPZ010000042.1 GCA_011391755.1 Methanothrix sp.
CCACCTCTTCTAAAGTGTCTGCCTGGATCTCGGCGTAGCCGATGTCCCTTTGCTCGATATCCCCGAATATTGCCTGCGCCTCAGCGTACTTTCCCTTATTGCTGGTCACGAAATAGATCATTTCTAATCCCGCTAACTTTTCCTCATATTCTTTTCGGCTTCCACTTCCAGCCTTACCATCCCGACATGAACATTTCCCTCGTCATCGAGAGGATGTACCCGGATATACCGATCAACCACTTCGCTGATAAAATCCATTCGCAAACCCTCTGGTATTTTTTCAATGTATGGCAGCCATGTAGTCTTGAACCAAGAGATCAAACCCTCTCGTCCCCTCTGAACCATATCCTTTGCTACCAGCTCCACCCTCAAGGCGCTCAGGCCGGCACGTTCAAGCCAGATACGATACTCGTCAGGGCCGAAGAAGCCATAAGGAAAGCTGAAACCTTCGAAGTACCCGGACCATTTCTCCTCAGAAATGAGCCCATTTACAACCTCCAGGATCGCGGCAGCATTGCCCCTGCCTCCAAACTGCATTAGGACCTTACCATCATTCTTGAGGCTGCGTTTGATCCCTTCCAGAACAGGTCCATGATCCTGCACCCAATGCAGGCATGCAAAAGAGAGAACGAGATCGAACTCATCTTCATACTTTAATTCCGAAGCGTCTCCATATTGAAAGGATAAGTTAGGCTGGATCAAAGGAGGAAACCGAAGCCTGGCGAAGCCAAGCATCTCCACGGAGTTGTCGAGGCCCATGACAGATCCCTTGGGGACGAGGTGTGCAATCTCCGCTGTGATTTTGCCATCTCCACATCCGATATCGAGAATCTGTTCATCTCCTCGGACAGAGATCATGGATAGAAGTTCCTGTGCCCATTTCTGCTGGGCGGACGAACACTTCTCATATACTTTAGGGTCCCATCTGTGCATCACTAACCTCCTCTACAGTTTTGCTTCTTCTTGAGATAAAGGCTTAACCGATGAAGATTTGGCCGAACCGCTTATCTAAAGCGATCTATTTAACTCAAGGGCAACGTTTTTAGATGCCTAGCATAAAGTAGCAGGGGTAAATGCGAATCTGGTGAGATAAAAATGGATCTGGGTGACAGAATCTCCGTTAAGAGGGACGGTACATCCTTTGAGGGCGTGCTCATGCCTTCCCGGCGCGAAGGATACTTGGTTATAAAACTGGACAACGGCTACAATATCGGCCTGAATGCTGCCAGGTGTGAGTTACAGCTCCTGCAAAAGCGCCCGGAAAGTTTGCCACAGCATAAGACCAGGCCTTTGCCGGCGAGAGAGGGCCTTCCTCAGGTTTCCATTCTATCCACCGGAGGAACGATTGCCAGCAAGGTTGATTACCGCACGGGAGCCGTCACCAGCCAGTTCTCTGCAAGCGAGATCATATCCGCCATTCCGGAGCTGGAGGAGATCGCCAACTACCGCGCCCGCGTCATCTATCAGATCTTGAGCGAGAACATGCGCGCCGAATACTGGATTAAGCTCGCACAATCTGTGGCAGAGGAGATTCGTGAAGGCGCACAGGGCGTGATCATAACCCACGGCACAGATACCATGATGTATACCGCGGCGGCACTCTCCTTTATGCTCAAGACGCCCGTGCCCGTGGTCCTGGTCGGCTCGCAAAGGAGCTCCGACCGGCCCAGCAGCGATGCCTCCATGAATGCCGTCTGTGCAGCCACAGTCGCCATCAGCGACATTGCCGAGGTATGTGTGGTGATGCACGGCACAACCAGCGACGATTACTGCACCATCCACCGCGGCACTCGTGTGCGAAAGATGCATACCTCTCGCCGAGACGCCTTCCAGAGCATAAACCAGGCGCCTCTGGGAAAGGTGGACTACCTCACCAGAAAGATTCAGACCTTCCAGCCCTACCGCCGGAGGGGCGAGGTAGAGCTGGAGGTTATGGACAAGCTTGAGCCCCAATGCGCCCTGGTCAAGTACACGCCCGGATCTTCGCCGGAGATCTTGAACTACTACATTGACAAGAGCTATCGCGGCATCGTCCTCGAGGGCACGGGCTTAGGTCACGTGGCATCCGACTGGATAGACAGCATTAAGAGGGCCACAGAGGAGAAGATCCCCGTGGTGGTAACCTCACAATGCCTGCGGGGCAGGATATGCGATAGGGTATACGATACAGGACGCGACATGCTGGACGGCGGAGCAATTGAGGGAGAAGATATGTTGCCTGAAGTGGCCCTGGTCAAGCTCATGTGGACGCTCGCCAATGCAAAAAGTCCGGAAGATATCCGCACGCTCATGAAGAGGCCTCTCGCCAATGAGATCTCTTTCTCCACGCCCATCACGGTGTAAGCCGGCAGACAAGGCCAAACCTTATAAGCAAGGTGCATAGTAGCACCAATCTCAGGATTATCGGAGGAATTTCGTTTTGACACGCAAGCCAGCAAGCATGTATAGAAGGAGGGAACGGCCCTACACGCGCAGAAAATACATGGGCGGCGTTCCTGGAAGCAAAGTAGTGCACTATGATATGGGAAATTTGACTGAAGATTTTCCCATCCAGATCACTTTAGTGGTCAAGGAACCCTGCCAGATCAGGCATACCGCTCTTGAAGCAGCCAGAGTTGCAGCCAACCGTTTCCTTATGAAAACGGCAGGCAGAACCAGCTTCCACCTCAAGTTGCGTACTTATCCCCACCACGTCATCCGGGAAAATAAGCAGGCTACGGGTGCAGGCGCCGACCGTGTCTCCAGCGGCATGAGGATGGCTTTCGGCAAGGCTGTGGGAACTGCAGCCAGGGTCGAAGCAGGCCAGAAGCTCTTTACCGTGGGAGTACCCCTTACATACCTTAACGACGCCAAGGTGGCATTGACAAGGGCCGGGCACAAATTGCCGACACCGATTCAGATCATAATAGAGTCGGGTCAAGAGCTGATAAAATAATTAAGGTATCTGGATGGATGACTATTTAGCGGGCCTGGATCGGGCCATGAAGAAGATGCCGGCCACTCGGGAGTCCAAAGAGCGGTTCGTCATACCTTCCGTCAAGGTCTTTTACGAAGGCAAGACCACCGTACTGGAGAACTTCGGGGCCATCGCGGACACACTAAATCGCGAACCGGAGCACCTCATGAAATATCTGCTCCAGGAGATGGGCACAGCGGGCAAGATCGAAGGGCAGCGCGGCGTCTTTCAGGGAAAGTTCGGCGAGACTGCCATCGCCCGCCAGATAGAGTCCTACTTCGAGGAGTATGTAGTCTGCACAGAATGCAGGCTGCCCGACACTCACCTCCTCAAGAGCGATCGTGTTTTGACGCTCAAGTGCGATGCCTGCGGCGCTCACCGACCGGTGAGAAAGAGAAAGGCGGCCACGATCGTGCAGAAGGATGTCATCGAAGAGGGTGAGACTTATGAGCTGCGCATTGAGTCCGTGGGCAACAAGGGCGACGGCATAGCCAAGGTGGATAAGTATCTCATCTTCGTGCCCAGTGCCGTTAAAGGCGAGATCGTCAAGGCCAAGATCAAGAAGATCAGCGGAACTTTGGCCTTCGCCGAGGTTGTGGAGCGAACAGGCAAGGTGCCTTAGATGGAAGAGAAGATCACCCTCACTTTTACGGAGGAGAACAAGTATCTGCTTGATTTCTCCCCGCCGGCCTTCTGGATGGAATATGCAGAAGGCTATGGTGGTCTTCCCTGGACTGAGATCAGTGAGGAGAGGACGGCGATCGTCGCCGTGAACTACTCCTATCTGCTTGATCTCCTGGTTCAGGCCAGGCTCTACCGCCTCAGCAAGATGCCTTTTGATGCGCGATTTCAATAGAATGCCATCAATGCAAGGCTACGTCATTCGTGGCCTACCAATCATCAAGGAAGGCGACGATATTGCCTTGCTGGTCAAATCTCTTTTTGATTTTCAAGATGGTGATGTGCTCTGTCTGGCCAGCACCATCGTGGCCAAGTCGGAGGGCCGTTTCCGGGAACTGGAAAGCTATCATCCCACGATCAGAGCCGCTCTCATTGCCGGAAAAGTCGGCAAGGATCCCAGATTCGTGCAGGCGGTCCTGGAAGAATCGGTGGAGGTCCTGCTAGACCAACCCTTTCTGCTGGTAGTGACCCGTTTTGGTCATGTGGGCGTTAACGCCGGCATCGATCAATCCAACGTAGGAGACGCCCGCATACTGCTGCTGCCCGAAAACCCGGCAGGGAGTGCAATGCGGCTGCGCGCTGGCCTGGGGAAGGACTGCGCCGTAATCATCACCGATACCTGCGGCCGGCCCTTTCGCGCGGGCGTGGCGGGTGTGGCTGTGGGCTGGGCAGGGATAGCCGCTCTGCGTGACTGGCGCGGGAGCCCAGACCTGCACGGCAAGGCCCTGGAGATCACATTGGAGGCCATTGTGGATGAGATCGCAGCAATGGCCAATCTGCTCATGGGCGAGGCAGGAGACGGGACTCCGGCGGTTGTTTTTCGCGGGTTGAAGTACCCATGCAGCGGCGGCGATTCGGTCTTCATGACGAAGGACAAAGACGTTATCCGGCCTCGCCTCAGGAGATAGGATTTTATCGCTTGGCGCGGATAGCCACGCTCGTGCATAGAACGGTTCGGATCGTGGTGCCTTTCAAGCGTGACGATGCCAAGAGCAGGCTGGCCCCGGCCCTTGCGCCAAAGGAGCGAAGGCTCTTGGCCTTTGCCATGCTCAGGGATGTCATCGGAACCGTTTCTGGATTTGGCAAAGTGACAATTCTCTCCCGGCCGGGGCTGGACGCCACGGACGTCGGCTGCGATGTCGAGATTGTAGAGTCGGAGCTGGATCTGAACGATGCCCTCAATGCATTTATCGCCCATGAGGCTATGCAAGGATGGCCACGAGACATTCTGATCGTCATGGCCGATCTGGCTCTTTTGACACAAAATGATGTTGCAGGCATTTTGAGCTGCCGGGGCGATGTAGTGCTCTCACCGGGGCGGGGGGGCGGCACCAATATGATCCTCATCAGGGCCCCTGAGTTTCGCACCTGCTACCAGGGGCTGAGTTTTCCCAAGCATCTGGCCTGCGGCCAGCAGGCGGGCCTGGGGGTCTACGTCTTCGAGTCCTTCCGGGCGGGATCTGACATCGATTGCCCGGAGGATCTGGCCGAGGTGCTGCTGCACGGACGAGGGGAGACGAGGGCGCTCCTGGAGGGGATGGGATTTTTCGTTTCCGAAAGAGGGAGGAGCGAAGGCATCGCAAGGATCAATTATTGATCCAAATTTTTTCGGCATGATGTTCCATCAGATAGCCGAACCCGGACGTAATTGCGGGGATCATGAGATAGGTCACTGCAATATCCGTGGCATAGTCCCAAAGAGGCATTTTCAGGGGGCCAACAATGAATATCATGAGATCCAGCACTATGCTGATCAAGAGCCAGGCAATGCCGATGAAGATGCCTTCCTTTAGGAAATTGCTCTTTATCCGGAATAAATAGAAAATGGAGAAGAATACCGTCCAGACAGCGATTACTACGGGCATGATCGACTCAAAGAGCGACCGCTGAGAGATGCGCAGCGGGAAGATCAAAACCGATACTGCAAATGGTATCAACCAAAGGAGAAAACCGAAGAGCCCCGTCTTTAGATATTTATTCATCCAATCGCGCACCTATCTGCGAATTTTTCTGGAGTGGATCTTTTTCGGCATATTATATAATTTTTGTGGACTTTTCGGGTATCTGCCCTCATTGACACCGACCACTCTTTACTTATTCCCATGCAACGAAAGTACTAGCAGGATGCAAATCCAGATAACAATAGGTGACTATCATGGAAGAGGATTTTAAAGAAGCGGCGAAGTTTCACGGCCATATCTGCCCGGGCTTTGCTATGGGCTATCGAGTAGCAAAGTATGTCAAAGAGCACTACCCTCGCTCCCAGGATGAGGAGCTGGTCTGCATTGCTGAGAACAAATCCTGCAGCGTGGATGCGGTGCAGTCGCTCTTGGGCTGCACAGCCGGCAAGGGCAATCTGATCTTTGTGGATAATGGCAAGCAGGTCTTTACCTTCTACTCTCGCGATCAGGATCGCGCCATGCGCATCTACTTCAAGGGCGATGTCTTCCGGGGGATGGACGCCCTGCGCCAGAAGGCAGCGGCAGGACGGCTTGCTCAGGAGGAGAAGAAAGAGTTTGAGAATCTGAGGTCTCGGGTCATCGAGGAGATCTTGAGCGGCAAAGACGAGGATCTGCTCTATGTGAAGGAAGTTGATATTCCCGCACCAGAGAAGGCCAAGATCTATCCCTCCCTCAAGTGCCAGGGGTGCGGGGAAGGCTTCATGGAGATACTGGGCAGGACAGCAGGCGGAAAGGTGCTCTGCAAGGAGTGCTTCGAGAAGCTTGTTTGCTGAGGAGTTGGCGGATATTTAGCGGATCGCATATCAACCGGGGGGGATGCTAACGCTTATCTATAACTATTAATATTAACTATTGTACCTGATCAAAAAAGGAGGAGACTGTCATGAGAAACCAATGCTATGGCATTATTCTTTTCAGCCTGGTCCTAATCGCAGTTCTGCCGGCCCAAGGTGGGGAAGTAAAGATCAACACCCTTCAATATCCGCCGTCGCCCGAGACCCTAACCGTGGGCGAGCGAGTGCCAATTGTGGTCAGCATCAATTACGCCAACCTGGCTCAGTCGACATTGAGCCTGCACCTCGCTTATGCCGATTATCCGCCCCGTTTTCAGAGTGGCGGCGAGACTACTGTCTCAGGCAGCGGCACCTATCTGTTCCCGCCCGCCGAGATCATGGTGCCAGCCAGCTATTCCATTCCCTCGGGATGGCCTGAATACATAAACGAGTGGCATCTCAAGGCGGAAATATGGAAAGGAGACCAGCTTGTGGCAGGAAGATCCTTCACGCTGCTGGTGGAGAATCCGGAGTATAAACCGGACGTGGAGATCGGCAGCATCGAATACGTCGTCCCACCGGACACGATTGCGGTAGGTGAAGAGAGCCTGGTGAAAGTGAACACCGTCTACTCCAATTTAGCCGCCGGAACCAAGATAGAAGCAACGCTGCGGGATCAATCGGGCATTATAGCCTCTCGTTCCAGCCGGTCCCTTTCCGGCAGCGGCGAGTTGACCTTCAGCATGACCGTAAAGCCCAGGAGGGCGGGAGCCTGGCTTATTGAAGCCGCTCTAGGAACGGGATCGGGCTCAATGCTGGTGGGGGAAAAGAAAAGCTTCCAGATCAATGTGGTTAGCGGATGATGGCATCAAAATGATTATCATATTAGAGAGCTAACCAGAGTGCTGGATGATGTCATGCCCAGGGCAAAGAATTTGAAAGAGGCTTACAACAACCTCTATGTCGAGCCGCTAGAAGGAGATCTGGAGTTTAGAGATTTCTATGTAAAGCGACCTGTAAGCTCTGTTTCACCAATGGAGGAACTCAAGGAACGCATTGAAATCTCCGACAAAAAGGAGAAATATCTCTTCCTGGGTTTCAAAGGCTCAGGCAAGAGTACCGAGCTTAACCGCCTTGGGGCATCACTGGATAAGGAAAGCTTTCTGGTTGTCAACTACTCTATTAAAGAAGAACTCAACGTCAGCGACTTTGATTTTCGCGATTTCTTTGTATCCATGGCCCTGAAGATATATGATGCTGCGAAAAATGAAGGAGATTACATCCATCCAGATATCGAGAAAGATTTTAGAGAATTCATCAAGCGCATAACCAGAGTGGAGGAAGAAGAGACCACGAGCCAGGCATCAGCGGGCTTTTCTTGGTCAAAGATAATAATGCTGAAGCTGAACCGGGAAGCAAAGACCAGAGAATATCTACGTAAAGAGCTGGATCTGATGATAAGCGACCTCATCCAGAGGCTTAACTGGCTCATTTTCGATGTAGAGGAGAAGCTGAAAAAGAAGATCATTGTAATCGTCGATGACCTAGACAAACTGGCCCGTGGGCAGCAGTCGGAAGAGTTCTTCTACAAAAATTATCAGCTTCTGCTTCAACCGGACTGCGTGGTGATCTACACTTTTCCTGTTCATCTAGCATTCAACCCGCTTTTCGAAAATGTGAGATCCTATTTCAATGGCTATGTTATCCTATTCCAGCTTCCTGTGAAAGATCGGCATGGCAATCTCATTCCTGAAAATTTGGGCTTTTACATGGAAGTGATCGCCAGGAGGATTGACCTGGATCTGCTGGAGGAGGATGTTCTTGAAAAGGCCATTGAGTCCACTGGTAAGCTCTCGGAGATGGTTGAAGCAATGAGAGAAGCCGCTCTGAAGAGTCGCCGAATGGGAAGAGAACGCATATCAATGGATGATCTGGAAGAGTCTTTGGAGAAGCTGCGCACTACATACGACATGACTCTCACACAGGCCCATAAGATAAAGCTAATTGAGATTCATAACAGCAAAGAAGCTCGAGATAAAGATCCTGAATCAGATCTCATCAGAGAGCTGCTCTTTAGCCTGACTGCGGTGGAGTACAGGGACAAAGAAGGAAGATGGTGTGCAGTAGATCCCTTGCTGGTTCCTCTGGTGGAGAAATGGATCCGATCTCCCTAAAAGATCTGGATGAGGTCGATCTCTTGCTCACGGAACTAGAGATCTCTCAAGGCAGAGGAAACTTGGTTCTATGCATCGTCGCCTCTCCCGCTTACAGAGAGAAGGTAATCGAGGCAGTAAAGGCGCGATTTTCCGCTAGAATCCTGCCAGTGGAAACAGGAGACCGTCTCATCTCTGATCTCAGAAACACTAAGCCGAAGGATGAGGAAATTCTCATCTGGATTCTTCCCGAGACGCTTGCCAAGGATGTCTTGGATGCACTCAATAACTTTCGTGAGCTTTTTTACGATGCAGGGGTGCCGAGCCTTATCTTCATGACTCCGGCGGAGCTGGACGATGTGATCTGGAAGGCCCCTGATTTCTGGAGGTACAGAGGCGGATATCACATACTGAAGGGCGAAGATCATGGGCAAGCATATCAGGCTGTAGAGGCGCTGTCCATGCCGCTCGACTTCAGCTATCAGAATGAAGAGGAATTGCGAAGGCGTAAGAGGATCAATGAGCACTTGCTCGATAGGATGAAGAACAAAAGCGACCAAGTAAGGATTCTCATTGAGCTGGGCTCTGTCCATTCCTTGCTGAGCGATCAACGCAAGGCGATAGAATATAATGAGCAAGCGCTCTCCACGGCTCGCCAGATCAATGATAGG
>JAABPZ010000043.1 GCA_011391755.1 Methanothrix sp.
GACATGGCCTCCGCCCTGGAGAAGTACGACTTCCTGCAGGATTACTGGTTTAAGCTGGTGGCAGCGGATGCCGACAAATACACAGCGGAAGTAGCGGCAGCGCCACCGGCAGGCTACTTCATCCGCGCCAAGAAGGGCATGAAGACCGTTTTTCCCGTCAAGAGTTGCCTGTATCTGGGGTCCAGCGATCTCAACCAGCGCGCGCACAACATCATCATCGCGGAAGAAGGTTCAGAGCTGCACGTCATCACCGGCTGTACCACACCGGCGCACGTGCAGAGGGGCTTGCACATCGGCGTCTCTGAGTTCTACATTCAGAAGAATGCCAAGGTGAGTTTCACCATGGTGCATAGCTGGGGCAAAGAGGTCGAGGTGCGGCCCAGAACCGGCATCACCATTGCTGAGGGGGGCTCGCTCTCCAATAACTACATCCTTCTAAAACCGGTCAAGACCATTCAGACCTTCCCCACGGCAACGCTTGCCGGTCGCGGTGCGGTGGCCAGCTTCAACTCCGTCATCTACTCCACCATGGGCAATATAGACATAGGCAGCAATGTCTTCCTCGATGCGCCCGAGACCAGTGCTGAGTCCATCTCTCGCGTGGTCTGTGTGGGCGGAGAGGTCATCGCTCGGGGAAGGATGACGGGCAGAGTGCCGGGCGCACGGGCCCACTTGGAGTGCGTCGGCCTTCTGCTCTCGGACAAGGGCAGAATCTACTCCATACCGGAGCTGGACGGCCAGAGCCGGGACCTGGATATGTCTCATGAGGCGGCAGTGGGCCGTATCTCCGAGGAGGAGCTGGAGTATCTCATGTCCCGCGGTCTATCATCCGAGGAGGCCACCAGCGTTATCGTCAGGGGCTTTTTGGATGTGGAGATCAAGGGGCTGCCTGATGATCTGAAGCAGGAGATCAAGAACATCACCCAAAGAGAGGATCTGAAGGGAGCGCCGTAAGCTTCCCATGATCCTTTTTATAAAATAGATGAAAAATATATTTTATATCCTCAGTGAAGCCATTAGTGAGTGGCTCAAAGACGATGCCTCGCTCCTGGCTGCGGCTCTCGCTTACTACGGCCTCTTCTCATTTGTGCCATTACTCATATTAACATTAATATTTATAAACTCTCTATTCCAGCATGGCTTTCTCGACGGTCAGGTGGTGGCTACCTCCCAGGATCTGGTGGGCCAGCAGATGCCAGAAGTGGCGGGCGAGCTGATCGGACAGGCTTCTGATCAGGCTTCGTCCTACTCTTTTACTCTGCTCAGCGTTGGTCTCTTGTTTTTTGGCGCTGCCGGTCTCTTCGTTCATACCAGGAGGGCCTTTAGCCTCATCTGGAAGATTCCTGACAAAGTCGTTCCTCTCCTGGACACCATCCTTTCTTACCTGTGCTCATACCTGCTCATCGCCTTGGTCGCCTTTCTGCTGCTGGCCACATCCATCTTTACCGCTCTTCTCCTGCCCGCAGGAAAGCAGATCGAGGAGTCACTGCACCTTCACCTGGGGCTGCTTCGGCTTCTCACGTTCCTGGTCTCCTTCACGTTTGTGACTCTGCTCTTTGCCGCCACCTACAAGACTCTGATCGAGGTGAGGCTGCTGTGGCGAGAGGTGCTTCCCGGCTCGGCTCTGGCAGCTCTTCTGTTTGCGGCAGGAAACTTTTGCATCGAGGCCTATGTGAGCCTGGTCAACTTGGGCTCCGCCTACGGAGCAGCCGGATCTCTGGTGGTCTTCCTCTTCTGGATCTACTACTCGGCGCAGATCTTCCTCTTCGGGGCGGAAGTGATTAAGGTGCAGAAAAAGGTGAAGGAGAAGGAAAATGGGCAATCATAGACGGTTGATCATCTTCCTACTTTTTTGCAGTTTCCCCGCAAGAGGCAGACGATTCCTGCGGCCAGAAGCACGGCGATGATGCCCGTCAGGAATATGCCGTCGAAGACTCCGGCTCCGCCGATGGAGAGAACCAGGGGGCGGGCCTGGTGCAGCTCCAGCGGCGAGAGGGCGGGCAGTATTCCGGGAGTAAGCAGGCTGAAGAGGTCGGCTCCCATCAGCGTTCCCAAAGTGCCGCTGATGTAGGCCAGGGGCGGAGCGCGGCGAAAACCGCGCGCCAGGAGCAGGCCCATGGCTGCTGCCAGAAGGGGCGATAACCAGACAGGCAGGACAATGCCCTCGCCAGGAATGGCCTGTGCGACCCAGTAGGTGATGGCAGCTACCACGGCCATGCCCAGCAGCGCCTTTTTCAGGCTAACCTGGCCGCGTAGGAGAAGGTGGGCGGAGACTAGCAGTGGAATGATGCAACCCCCCAGGTTGACGGCCAGGTAGAGGGGATGAAAGGTGGTGGAGGCTTCAGTGGAACCAAGGCTCATCAGAGAAACATACCAGTCAGGATAAGATGAAATGGGGGAGCTTATGAGCGGAAAGTCCACCAGGCTTCCCAGGATGGAGCCGAAGACGGCCAGGGTGGCATGCCAGTGGCTAAAGCCCACCATCTCAAAGGCCGTCTCAGAGAGCCGGAGAAAGAGGTAGATGATGATGAGGGGCGCGACTAAGATCAGCAGCATGATGACAATTGTCAAAGGCAGGAAGAGAAGTTCAAACACTGGCTTATGCACCCGCAAATAAGTTATCTGTGATAGTTAATAGAGCTTTTGAAAGGTGTTATAAGATGACCATTATTACCGGCAGCCAGGCGCAAAACCTCGTGGAATCCATGATCGACCCAGAAACGCAGACGCAGATGTGTGGCATGGAAATGACGCTGCAAAAGATTGAGCGCTTCATATCCGCAGGGACGGTTGCCTTTGACAACAAGGAAAGAGTGCTGCCGGAGACGGAGCCGATGGATTTCGATCCGGCTGGCTGGATTATTCTGCCTGCGGGCGCTTACCTGGTGACCTTCAATGAGATCGTGAACATTCCCAGGGATGTGGCCGCCCTGGCCCGTGCCAGATCCACACTCTTACGCTGCGGGGCGAGCCTTGAGACGGCCCTCTGGGACCCGGGCTACCGGGGCCGAAGCCAGAGCCTGCTGGTGGTCTACAATCCCAACGGGCTGCGGCTGAAGAAGAACGCCAGGCTCATGCAACTGGTATTCATGCGGCTGGAAAAAGAGGCGGAGAAGGTGTATTCGGGGAAGTATCAGGGAGAGAATATTTAGTTCACAGAGAACGCACAGAGCGACTAACTAATAGTAATTGGAAATGACGAAGAGCCTAAAAAAATTAGAAAACGGCCCCTGCCTAAATGACGGCCAGAGTCTTGATTGCTTGAGTAGTATTATCTTTATCAAACAGCGATACCATTACGGCAAAGCTTGGTCCATCCAGATTCCAGACAGCCATATCGTAACTGCTGCCAACCATCTCAATGCGCTCGTCATCGGAGTTCATGGTATGCACGGTCACGTTGTTTCCCTTATGGTCTACAGCCGTCCAGTTCCCTATCTCTTGGTCGCCTCTGGCTTCTACCCCGGAGATGCCACCGATCAGGAAGAGCTCGGAAAGTGCGCCTGGGCTCATTTTGCTCAAGGTCTCATCATAAACACTCATAACGGATACGAATGCGGCACCGGATGCGTCGGTGTTATTGATGATGAAATCCTGACTGACCATTCCGTTTTCACTGGCGTTGAATTCGCCTCTAACCATCTCGAAGCCTGGACCCAGATCCAGAGAAATGGTCTTTTCTGTGACGGTGAAGAACTTCGATTCCAGGGCGGTGCCGGGCAAGGCCAGGCAGACCATGAGAAGCATGGCCGAAATAAGTGCTGCAAAAGGCTTCATATGGCCTGGATCTCCTCTTTCGTCGCGATCTTGACGTTCTTTTCGCCCAGTACCTTTCTCGCCTTGGCGATGTCGTCCACCCGCAGGATGAGCATGGCACGCTGTGCTTTGGCTGTGACGAAAGCGTAGGCATAGTCCACGTTCACGCTGTTCAGCCCCAGGGTGTTCACGATCTCGTAAAGCCCGCCGGGAGTGTCCTTCATCTCCACGGCTAGAACATCTGTCATGGAGACGGTGAAGGCATTTTCTTTCAGAACTTTGTACCCCTTCTCCGGTTCATCCAGGACCATGCGAATGACCCCGAAGTCGCCCGCCTCGGCTATGGTCAGAGCCCGGATATTCACACCAGCATCAGATAGCGTCTTAGCAACCTTGGCGGTTCTGCCCGGCCGGTTCTCCACAAAAAGGGATATTTGTTTGATCTCTGTCATCTTGAAAGCCTCCTAAACCTTTCGGTTATCTGTTACTCTCTTGGCCTTGCCCATGGAGCGGGGGATGGTGCCGGGCTCAACCAGATCTACTTCAGCAGCTATGTTCAGCACGCCTTTTAATTCTTTTGAGATTTTCTTTCTTAGCTTCATCAGGTCCCCGATCTTATCGGAGAAGCCGGCCGGCGTCAGCTCGACCTTCACCGTCATCATATCCAGCGGCCCTTTGCGGTCCACCAGGATCTCCCAGTGGTCGCCCACCTCCGGGATATCCATCAAGACCGACTCCACTTGGCTCGGGAAGACGTTGATGCCGCGAATGATGAGCATGTCGTCCGTTCTGCCTAAAATCCTCATGATGCGGGGATGAGTGCGCCCACATTCGCAGGGCTCGCTATTCATGATGGTGAGATCGCCGATCCGGTAGCGGATGAGGGGCAAAGCGAACTTGTGCAAGGTGGTGAAGACCAATTCGCCCGTCTCGCCGTCCGCCACGGGCTCGTCGGTCTTGGGGTCGAGTACTTCGATCAAGAACATGTCTGCCCAGACGTGAATGCCTTTCTTGACATGACACTCCGTGAACAGTGGGCCGGAAATCTCGCTGGTGCCGTAGATGTCGTAGGCATTGATGCCCGTGGCGTCCTCGATTCGTTTCCTGGTTTCCAGGGACCAGGGCTCGGCTCCGAAGATGCCTGCCTTAAGCTGGGTATCCTTCTTGATGGAGATGCCCATCTTCTCCGCCACCTCCATGATGTGCAGGAAGTAGGAGGGCGTGCAGGCGATGGCAGTCGTGCCCAGGTCCTGCATCAGCTCGATCTGCCGCTCCGTGTTGCCCGTGCCTACCGGCAGCACTGCCGCACCGATGCGCTCTGCGCCGTAGTGCAGGCCCAGGCCGCCCGTGAAAAGGCCATAGCCGTAGCCCACCTGCACCACATCGTCGCTGTCAAGGCCAATGGAGGTCAGAGCTCGAGCCAGCGACTCGGACCAGGTCTCGATATCGCCCTTGGTGTAGCCGACCACCGTGGGTTTTCCTGTGGTGCCGCTGGAGACGTGGTAGCGCACCACCTGGCTCTTGGGGGCGCTGAACATGCCTGTGGGGTAGTTGTCCCGCAAGTCCACCTTCCGGGTGAAGGGCAGCTTGGAGACGTCGGCCAAAGTGCGGATGTCGCCGGGCTCCACGCCTGCCTCTTTGAACCTCTGCCGGTAGAAAGCGGAATGATCGTAAACATATCGTACTACGGATTTGAGCCGATCCTCTTGAAGAGCATGCAGTCCCTCAAGAGGCATGCGCTCAATATGCGGATCCCAGTAACCGGACATTAATGATCAACCTCTTGCCATGAATACCCGGATGGATAAAAAGCAATCGATTATCGCCTCACATTTTTTCAGATTCCGAAAGCGCGGTTGTCAGCTTTTCCCATCTACCCCTTATCCGGTTCAATCATACGCCACATCCCAGAGGGCACCGTGATCTCAAAGCGTGCTCCTTCGCCGTATTTCCCTGTCTCAGTTATCTCAATGCCGGTGCTGGAGAGAGACTCCTTGCACAGGAAGAGCCCCAAACCGGTGTTCCTTCCAAACCCCCGCAAAAATATCTTCTTCTTTTCGTCCTCAGGTATGCCGATGCCGTCGTCCTCCCAGATAATAGTGATGCCCTCTTTAAAAGTCCGGTAGTAGGTATGCACCAGGGTCGATCGTTCACCATGTCGGATCGTGTTGTCCATCAGGTTGGAGAATACCTTCTCAAGCATGGGATCGGCGTACACATAGAGCCCGCGACACTCGTCTCGGACAGGTAGTTTTCCGAAAGAGGCCTTTAGAATTGCGCCGGATACGGCTTGCCATGTTGGCTTCACCGCCTTAGGCTTTTCATATTGCCTGGTGAATTCGACATGCCGCAGGATTTCTTTGGTGGCACTCTCCAGCTTTTCCAGATATTCGATGCTGGATGTATCAACGCTATGATCCTTCGCCAGTTCAAGGTATATCTGAAGTACCGTTATCTGATTGAGGATGTCGTGGCGTGTGATGCTGGAGAGAAGCTGGAGTTTTCTGTTGGCAAGCTGCAATGCATCCGCCGTGCGCTTGAGATCGGTTATGTCCTGGCCCTGAGCAATGACAGCCTGCAACTTGCCTGATTCCGCATATATATTGGCCGAGTTCCATAAAACAATGCGTTCCTCTCCGTTCTTTTTAAGTACGGGGATCTCCACCGACACCCATTGCTCTCCCTGATGGGAACTTTTGATCTTCTGGAGTGAGTCCTCCCGGCTTGCCTCTGGAAAGAGCATGCTTAGATCCTTACCAAGGACTTCCTCTGCTTTATAGCCGGTTAGACGCTCAAAGGCCACATTAAAGCGGGTTATTCTGCGCTGCGGATCCCAGACTATGATGGGCGCATTGGCATAGCTAATGAGCTTGTCAAGGTATTCCTTGGTCTCCCTCAGAGCCTCTTCGGCCTTCTTGTGCTCGGTAATATCCTGCACCCCGGCAAGGGCTCCCCGGTAATTACCAACAATATCGAGGAGAGGCGACGTTTCCAGGCGGGCATAGATGCGCGTGCCGTCCCTGTGCATAAATTCAAAGTCGTGCTGTTCTCCAATGCCTTGTTGGCGGAGCGCAAGCTTTTGCATGGCGATTTGTTCGCCCCGCTCGTCCATGAATGAAAAGAGATGCTTGCCCAGCATTTCCTCTTTCGTATAGCCCAGCATCTTGGCCATGCGCGGATTGACAAAGGTCGTCACCGCTTTCTCGTCAATCATCCAGATGCCTTCGTTCAGGTTTTCAACCAATAAGCGGTACTTGGCTTCGCTCTCGTGAAGATCCTCTTCCGCCTGCTTGCGCTCGGTGATATCGCTTGTAGTGCCAAAAGCTTTAACTTGTCCGTCCGCCTCGCGATAGGCCGAACCACGGGAACGAACCCAAAGCGTGGTGCCCCCTGCCTTTTGCAGACGATATTCCGCGGTTTTATCCTTCTCAAGCTTTCGTATCCCTTCGGCAAGCATCTTCTGCAAGGCTGGCAAATCATCGGGATGGACGTAAGAAAAGTATTTGTCGAAGCTGTCTCCGATGGTGCCGTCAGGCAGGCCCAGCATCCTGTCCGCCACCGGCGAGATGTAGGAGCCGACAGGCTCTCCTCTGGAATTGACATCATAGCGCCAGACGATATCGGATATCATCGAGACTACCTGTTTGTACCGTGTCTTGCGGGCTTGCTCGGCTTGATTGGCCTCCCGCAAAGCTATCTCGTTTTTCTTGCGCTCGATGGAATATCTGATGCATCGGCCCAGCAATCGGCCATCTACCTCACCTTTGATCAGGTAGTCCTGTGCTCCTTCCCGGACAGCTCGATAAGCCAGTTCTTTGTCATTTAGTCCGGTTAGTACTATTATCGGCTTTTCTGAGAATTTTTCATTGATTTTTGTGAATGTCTCCAGGCCACGGCTGTCCGACAGGTTCAGATCCACCAGAATTGCATCCACATCCGTCTCTTCCAGAAATAAAATTCCCGCTGAAAGTCTCTCCTTCCAATCCAGATGGAAATTGTCATGAGTATCCTGGATGCTTTCTTTAATCAGCCTCGCATCTGCCGGATTATCCTCAATCAATAGAATCTTTATCTCCACCAGTAACACCCCTTTCGCTTCAATATCAGGTATTGCAGGGAACGGTGAAATAGAATAATGGATGGCGAGGGGCCTCAGGTAATCCTGGCCACCGCCGCCACCTCATCTCCAGGCTTGACATTCATGATGCGCACACCCTGCGTGGAGCGACCCTGCACCCGGATCTCGCTGGTCAGAATTCTGATCACCACACCGTCTTTGGTGGTAACCAGCAGCTCGTCGTCCTCGGAAACAGTGGTGGTGCAGCAGACGAAGCCCTTTCTGGCATCGATGTTCTTGACGCCCTTGCCACCGCGCCTCTGCTGGGGATACTCTTCCAGCTCCGTCCTTTTGCCATAGCCCTGATTGGTGATGGTGAGCAATGTGAAATTAGCGCTCGGCCGGATCACATCCATGCTGATGAGCTCGTCACCCATGTTCAGGCTGATGGCCTTCACACCCATGGTGCCTCGATTGGAGGCGCGCACGTCCTCCTCCTTGAAGCGTATGGCTTTGCCAAACCGGGTGGCCACCAATAGCTCCTTATTTCCGTCCGTGAGCTTGGCGGAAACCAGGCTGTCGCCCTTCAGATTTACGGCCTTGATGCCGCCTTTTCTGGGATTGGAAAAAGCCAGCAAGGGCATCTTGACAATACTTCCGCTCCGGGTTACCAGGATTATGAATCCCGAATCAAAGCTCTTCACGGGTATGGCGCCCGTGATCTTCTCATCCGGCTCCAGTTGCAGAAGATTGACAATGGACTTTCCCCGCGTGGCCCGACCCAGAGAGGGGACCTCGTAGACCTTGAGCCAGTGGGCCTTGCCCTTGTCCGTGAAGAAGAGCAGATAATCCTTGGTGGAGGCGGTAAAGACGTCGGTTACAAACTCCTCGCTCTTGGTCTCAGCGCCAATGACTCCCCGTCCACCGCGCCGCTGCATGCGATACGCCGTAAGGGGCTGGCGTTTGATGTACCCGGAAGAGGTGATGGTCACTGCCACCTCCTCCTCCTGGATAAGATCCTCTCGGGAAACCTCGCCCTCCGCTTCGATGATTTGGGTGCGCCGCTCATCCCCGTAGGTATTGATGAGATAGGTCAGCTCTTCTTTGATGATGCTCAAAATCTCCAGGTTGCTGGAGAGGATCTTCCTCAATTGGGCGATGAGCTTTTCCAGCTCCGCCGCCTCGGATACAATCTTCTCCTGCTCGAGACCGGTGAGCCGTTGCAGCCTCATCTCCAAAATAGCCTTGGCCTGCTCCTCGCTGAGCAGGAAGGCCTGTATCAGGGCATCTCTGGCCTCGACCGGGGAATGCGCTGCCTTGATTATTCTTATTACCTCATCGATGTTGTGCAGAGCGATGAGCAGACCGGCCAGGATGTG
>JAABPZ010000044.1 GCA_011391755.1 Methanothrix sp.
ATAAATTCCGACAAATTACTACTGGTGGAGGCAAAAATTATGCTAAGCCACTCGGTGAAAGAATCAATTCTGTAGAAAAAGGACTGGAGTAGGTTCTATGAACTTGACTGACGTTCGCGATGAATTGGAGTATGAATCGAAATGGAGGCAAAAAGAGCTGCTTAACTTGCATAATCTGTTGATGCATATTCCTAATGAAGAGGATAAGCGCGTTTACAGGAAAGCTTTGATAACAATGCTTTATGCTCATTTTGAAGGATTCTGCAAATCCGCCCTTCACATTTATATTCGCGCTATAAATGAGGAAAAAATACCTTGTTTCAAAGTGAATGAATGCATCGCAGCTTCATCTTTGGTTGATATATTCCAGGCTATCGATGATCCAAACAAGAATTGTGATTTTTTCACAAGTCCATCACCTCATAAAAATACCAAGAGATTTTTCCGCCACCATTATTTCATTGTGGAATTGAATAACTTGTTGAATCATGAAGTGAATTTGTCCAAGGAAATCATTGACACTGATTCCAACCTCAAAATTCATGTACTGGGAAAAATTCTATATGAGTTGGGTCTCTCTTATAATTTGTTTGATTCACATAGCGGAATAATCTCGAATTTAGTTGATCGCCGCAATTATTATGCACATGGCGAAAATGTCGGTGGTATAGACGAGAAAAACTACTTGATTTTGTTGGAGAGCACAAATACAATAATGAATGACTTAAAAAATATCTTATTTGAGTCATTACGAAATAAATCGTATTTAAAAACATGATTATTTTTTAAACTCATAGTATAACATTTTGTCGCGTTCATAATACGAAATGGCTAATCGAGCTTTAGATTTGAATAACCATCGTGAATTAGCCTACATCCGCCAGCCAGAGCCCCCAGCGCCCCAGCCCCTCGGGCCGTCCCGGAACCGGCGGCGATCCTCCAGGCGAGTGCCCGACCGCGCCCTTCACCCGCTCCCCCGGATTTCTGCCGACGACTGCCACGCCGCCCCAGGCAGGCGCCCGCACGCGCGTACCAGCAGGTGGGCGGGGGCCCGACGGGGCATCCTCTGCCGGGACCCGGAGATATGCCAATCACGGACTCCAGATCACGATTCCATCGACTCGCTCAAAATCCCGATCTCTGCTGGCGATATTCCGGACGTGAGATCTCCTCATGGCGGATAAATGAAGGGCATCGATTGGCAGCAAATTGTAAGCCCTCCCCAGATCGGACGCACGCAAATGATCCTCTGGTTGGACCGGGATCAATTTCAAGCCGTCAAGACCGCTGATGAATTCGTTGAACGTATCAACTGCATCATAGCACAGATGAGCAAAATGGCCATTTGCCTTTATCTTGTTTCTCACCGTATCTCTATTTTCGGTATCTAAAATCGTCATTCCCCTTTGAAGGAGCAGAATATAAGATACCTCGTTTAGGACGGCAGGTGTTGTGATGGCAACTAGATCTTGCAGCTCGACTCGCTCTAAGAAATCGGAGGCTGCGCAGCTAAATTCAATGTTGGGAAGCGCGTAGTCAAGAAATATATTGGCGTCGATGAAAATAGGCTGTTGAGAAGAATAATCTGCTAGAATCAATCTTTGCCACTCTCTTCCCAATCATGCTCGAGCTCTCTGATGAGCTTTTCATCATATTTGGTGATCCCCATGAAACCATAATACTGCCGGGTCTTGGTTTTTGGCCGGATCACAATCTCGCGACCTCTGGTCAAGACTTCGAGATTTTCTGTGCCAAGCTTCGTTAGAAGGCTATTTGGAATAAGGAGACCTCCATCAACCATTACGGCTTCTGTCATGTTATCAGTACTATTGCACTCCTTCTTTTAATGATTTCTGGTCATCATGACAAATTCTTGCCCCTAACGATCCTGGCCACGCTCACTATCCGACACCAAACAACCTTAGCCTGCGTCCTCCACGAACCAGCGCCCTTGCCCCGGTGGCCGGGGCCCTCGGCCCGTCCTGTACCGGCGGCCGCTCCCCCGCAGGGGCCCGACCGCGCCCTTCCCCCGCCCCCCGGATTTCCGCCGCCGGGCTGCCCCGCCGCCCCCAGGCACGCGCCCGCACGCCAGCGCGCGCTCCCGTGGGTGGGCAGGCGGGCATCCTCGACCGGAAACCGGAGATATGCCAATCACAAACTCCAGATCACGATTCAATCGACTCGCTCAAAATCCCGATCTCTGGTGGCGATATCCTCGATATGGGCACGCCTCATTGCAGATAGATGAAGAGAATCGAACGACATGGCTCTTCGCTATTACGTGTTGGTAACGTTTTAATTCTATCTTTCTTGCACCCTTTGCAGCTTGGCACAAGGTACGGTTTCACGCGAAGGCGCGAAGCCGCGAAGTTCAGATGAAATCAATGCCTGACCATAATTGATCTATTACTATTTTCGTCCAATGCACGCGATCGCGTTTACCAGCCTTCGCGTCTTCGCGGCTTCGCGTGAGAAATCGATTCGTTTTCTGCGAGATCAACCGGCCTACTTTCGCCAGGCTAAAGCCGCCCCTCCCGAAAATCTGCCGATTCATTCCTTACTCGGAATTGAAGAAGGAGGTCGAGCAGATAGGAAGCAGAATGCGTTACATGAAACAGGAATTTATTTTCATTACCACTACTCATTGTCCACTCAGAGGGGTTCAGTCCACATTTTCCACCTGGGACAAACAAGTGAAATAGGATCGAGCATTGCATGTTATCATTTATAAGCATGAATTGGCGGGAAAGCCTTTATCCAGTTCTGAAACCATTATCAAGCTAATCGGATCGACCAAGACAAAGACGGGGCTAAAAATCGAGGCACGATTAGATAATTGATTAAATTATTTAGCGTCAATCCCTTAGGACGGGTTATAATCTCTTGCATGTAGGTTCATCCTGACTTTTTTTGACCAAATAATATCCGGCGGCAAGAGAGAGGATTATAAATCCTATGCCTATCAAGGTCAGGCTCTCTATTTCGCTGGAATCCAGGATGATGACCTTTCTGGCAATGGCTATCATTGCCACCAATAGCACTACTTGAACATTGAGAGCATGCTCCTTAAGATAGATCCTTAGCGTCTCCAGGAGTTCAACACCGATCAGGATCAGGAGAAAGTATCCAAAGATATCAAGAAGTTCAGATATTTCCAGGAGTAGCAGAGGTGGGGATAAGATGTCCATGGCAATCAAGTAGATGAGCTCGAGGGTTGCCAGCATAACCACCAGTCCCATTAGCCCTGTCAATATGGTTATAATTGCCTTATGGAAGAGTTCCATGTAGTTCAAAGCGTAGTCACCCGGATAAACTGAAAACTCCAAATTATCTAGTGTCTTCTTTGGATGTGATCGGTTTGTATTTGAACATTTTGATGAAAATTATTTGTAAATATAAATTCTAAAATCAACTAAAATCAAACTGCGCGCGGCCACCCCACCCTAAAGGGATGGGTTATGCTTCGGGCCGCGCGCCCAGGTTGACCGGATTTCAGGATCATCCGAACCTCCGGTACCCCTGATATGCTCATCAGAATAATTGCATATTTGCGTTCGGCTGCATGATAGCCTTGTTAATCAATCTCAAGAAAACATGAAATCCGGGCGAGGGTTCACTTCATCCCCAACCTAAAGGATGGGGAATTCGTGACCCTCCACACTCCCGTTGTTATAAATAGCGAACCTTTGCCCGGGCCCCGCATTCTGCCTGATCTGTTAGAATTCGCCGATGAAAACGCAGGACAGGCCGGGAGCCTGGGGCGAGCAAGCCGTATTGGCCCGAGAGATCTTCTCCTCCGGATAGCCTAGATCGGTAAGAACGGCCACATCTCTATGCAGGCCCTTCAATTCCAGATATTGGCAGAGCCCGGGCAGGTTTGTGCCGTCATCCGTAAGCAAAAAGACGCTTTTTCCCCGGCGTAGTTCAAAGGCTATGGCGTCAGAATCCAGGCTGCGGCCGTGAACCGTAATGGGAACCACTTTGATCTGACTAATTTTTAGGCGGGCACAGGCTACTTGCAGGCTGGAGATGCCGGGGATTACGGTACCTTTGAGATATCCCAAGCCGGAGAGCATGGGATCGCCCGTGCTTAAAACCACAGTATCCTCGGGAAGACTGTGTAGCTTCTTATAGTCCTCAATGACTCTGACTGTGCAGCCCGGATTTATGTGCTCAATGACCAGATCGATGGCTCTCTTTGATCCGTAGATGAGCCTAGCCTTTTCTACGGCCTTTGCGGCCTGTGCGGTCAGCATCTGCGGGCCAGCTCCTACTCCTACTATGATCATGATTTTGCCTGCTCCATATTTGCTCGGCTTCTCTTGCCAGCGTTATGATTTACCAAAATATTAAATTCTGCTTTATGGCACATCTGCGAGTATGCTTCCATCTTTGTGCAGCAGAACGATGCGCGTTTCAGGCAGCTTTTCTTTGGCCATTCTTAGAGCCTTGGCGATGTTACGATGCTGCGGCTCTATCTCTACCATCTCGGCCACAGTGCCATAGCCGGTTTCTTCCAGGATCTGGGGCCAGGCCCATTTGAGAATGAGGGCGGGCAGGCCGCAGAGGATGCTCTCCTGGTCTTTTTCAAACGCCAGTCGACGTAGCTGGCTTCCCATAAGCACCGCTTTGTGTTCGGGAAAGATAATGCGGCTAAACTTTAGGCCCGTTCTGCCTGTGGTGACGAGCACCTTCTTGGCTCCTTTCAGCTCCAAGGCCCGATCGCCGATGAAGTGATCATTCCAGGGTTCCACAAATCCGGTCGAGCCCAGGATGGATATACCTCCCACGATGCCCAGGCGGGGGTTGAGGGTCTTATTGGCCATCTCTTCTCCCCTTGGAATTGATAGTTCCACCTCTGCCCCGGCCAGGCCCGTCTCCTGCAGCGCCTGCCCAATAGCTAGCATGATCTGTTTTCGGGCCGACGGGCTGATGGCGGGTCTTCCCACCTCGTCGCATAGCCCCCTGGCTAAAATCCTGCCTATTCCTTTTCCTGTGACAAGAGTTGTCTCCTCTGACGATCTGGCCGAAGCCGCAATCTCCAGTCCGGCTGTGACATCGAATTGATGATCGCCGCCATCTTTAACGGCTATGCAAAAGCCCCTCTTGGCAACGATCGGTAAGGAGACGTTGATGCCGGCTGGGGTCGCGACCACCGTGGTTTGGACCGATCCTTTCAGGGAGAGGACGGCTCCCTTGCAGGCTGCTGCTGCGGTCGTTCCTGTGGTCAGGCCGCGTCTGCAAAGAAGGCCGCTGGAGAGAATGACCCATCTGCCGTTTTGGATCTTTTGCAGAGCCTCTGGATCGGGACAGAGCCAGATCCAGGTGGTGGGAATGGCAAAGCCTGTGACGGGATCTATGACAGCATCTTTGACGGTATCAGTGTTTGGTTCGAGCATAGGCATTTATGATCTCGTTTATGGCCGCGACGGCGATGGGAGTTCCTCCGCGCGTGCCTGCCGTGGATATGGACGGCACATCGATCTCTCTTAGTCGCTCCTTGCTCTCTGCGGCATTGACAAAGCCCACGGCAGCGCCGATGATCAGTCGCGGTAATACCTTTCCTGACTCGATGAGTTCGCACAAGGTTAGCAGAGCGGATGGCGCATTTCCTATTACTATTATGGAGCCGGAGAGCTTCTCCTGCAAGGCTATGACCCCGGCCGAGGTGCGGGTAATACCCTGCGCCACCGCGATCGCATCCCCCTGGCCGATGAAGGCCTCAATGGGGCTAGTATGCCCCTTCTTTAAAACCCCCGCTTGCACCATCTTTATGTCCACGAAAATGGGCGCTCCCTTCTCCAGGGCCAGCAGGCCCGCTTCACATGGTCGGCCCTGAAATCTTAAAATCTCGGCCACGCTGGGATCACCGGTGGCAATGACGCATCTTTGCTTGATCCGATCTTCCAGTGTGCCGTCTCCAATCATCTTTGAAATGATCTGCCGGCTCTTTCTGCTTATTTCCAGGGCCTCGGGGGTTGTAGCCCCAATATCCGTGTAATCTTCCATCATGGGAAATCAGCTCGAATGACTCTAGTAGCTGTATTTGTTCTCATATCCTCGTTTGGTGATTATCCTTCCCTCTTCAATATAGGAATCGGCGGAGGCGACAAGCAGGGTAAATCGAAAGCCGGCCGGCTTGGCGGCCAAGAGATCCTCGGCGGTGAGAATCATAATATTTTCTCCCTCTCGGGCCACATCCTGGGCCAGAACAACGGGCCTCATCGGGTCGACCTCTTCCAGCAGAGGGGCAATTTCCTGCCCTTTTACATTGTAGGCCACCACGGCAAAGCCGGCTCCGGTCAGCGCCGAAAGGCTTGCCGGATCATGGGCCGAGGAGAGAAGAGCGAAGTCGTTAACCAGTGGCGCGCCAGCTCTTGCGGCCACAGAGGAAAAAGCGCTCACTCCGGGAGAGATGTGCACGGGCAGAGCGGCCTGATCCAGGATTCTCCAGCCGGAGCTGAAGATGCAAGGATCGCCGCCCGTGAGGATGGATGCCTTGCCGCCGGCCCCGGCAACTTGTTTTGCTTCCTTTAAGCGGGCGGCCATTCTCTCCGGGCAGGGGCCGCTGTGAGTGACCTTCTGGGCAGAAGTGAGATTTCCAATCAATTGCAGGTATCTATTTGCCCCGTAGATCTTTTGCGAGTCTTGTAAGATGCTCAGAGCTTCCTGGGTCAGGTTGCCGGGATCGCCCGGGCCGATGCCCACCAGGTTTACGGCAGCCTCCGATGCTGACATTCCTCGGAAAGTGCCCCGGCCCAGGATGATGAGCAGAGAGGTCATATTGATCCTTTCTCGCAGGCTTTCTTCCGCCAGCAGTTTTTCTGAGCTGGTGTAAAAGATCTCTTCTGCATCGCGACCGACATTTTTTGCCACCAGGACATCTCTGGGCCCGCAAATATCTAGAGCTCGCAGGAGCTGCCAGTCTCGCCTCTTGCTTTTGGGATTGTAGAGAGCGACAGGCATTTGTGTCTGGGCAGCCAGGCGTAGGCGCCCTTCAATCTGTTGCCAGGGTGTGAGCAGATCGCTGAGGCTGATCACGGCCACGCACTCCCGAAAGGCCAGACCAGCGTGGCAGGAAGCGGCGGTAAAAGAGGTGACTCCGGGCACAATCTCGACCGCAAAAGGCCGCTTTGCCAGCTCCAGGCCCAGGCCGGCCATGCCGTAGACATTGGGGTCCCCGCTGCTCACCAGGGCCACCGATCCCTTTTCCTGGAGATCGACTGCCATCGCGACTCTATCCACCTCTTTTCCCATGCTGCTGGAGAAGACCTGCTTTCCCGGCAAGAGATCGCTGATCAGTTCCAGATAAGGCTTGTAGCCGACCACGAAGTCTGCCGAGAGTATAGCCAGCGTGGCGGCAGTAGTGCGAAGCCTGGGAGAACCGGGGCCGATGCCCACGATGGAGAGTTTGTGTCTGGATGGGCCTGCCTTTGCAGCCATCCTTTCGGTTGGCTTACTCACCGATGGCAACTGTTACCCTCCCGTAGGCTTTCTTGGCAAAAATGAGCTTTGTGGCCAGGGCCAGGACGGCAGGCTCGGCCACGCCGTTAAGGCCCAGGTCACGGGCCCGCGAGGCAGTGCTGGGTGCTTGAGAATTGAGGGCCCCCTTTGAGAGGCAAATCATTTCTTTCCCTAAGATGCCGGCTGCTTGCAGCATGCCCTCTTCCTCCTTCTTTAGCCAGGCGGTGGCCAGGATGGCGATCTCATCGCGCCTTTTGCCTGTCTCTTTTAGTGCTTCATCAATGGCCTGCAGCACCTCCGAGGCAGAGACGCCCTTCCGAGCGCCGATGCCCACAACCAGGCCCCTCGTTTTCAAGACGGCCACATCCTCATCCACTATTACTATCTTGGGCCCCTTCAGCCTTAAAACGGGAACATCTTCTTTGAGGAAGGCCAGGTTGACGGCTTTAGAGGATTCTTTGTTGACGACAGTCGCGTGAAGCCGGTCCGCTACCTCTTCCAGGCAGGACCGGCCGGAGGCGTCGGTGGCGGTGGTGACGGCGGCAAAGAGGCCGAGTTGAGACGCCAGGAAGCGGGCCAGCTCATTGGCTCCGTGATGGCCTCCCACAACCGGCACGGCAGAGGAGAGCGCGGAATCTACGGCAACCACGGGCCGGTCCGTCCACTTGTCCATAAGGCGAGGGCAAAGCATTCGCACCACGATTCCTACCGCCATGACCGCTACTATCAGCTCATATCTCTCCAGCATCATCTCCAATTTCTCTTTTTCGTAAAGGATAATAGTAGGAGAGTAGCGCTCCTGCAAAGCTTCGGCTATCTTCTCCGCTTTCTCAATATCCCTGGGAAAGACAAGAATGGCTACTGATTTTTGTGCTACCGATCTCTGTATAGGTGAGACCTCCGAAATCCGGTTCTTGTCACAACGCTCCCCACCAAGATGAGGGCGCTCTTGCTTATGCCTGCCGCCTCTACCTTTTGGGCGATGTCAGCCAGGGTTCCCTGCAATACTTTTTCGTCGGGCCAGGAAGCATGATAGACCACGGCGACAGGTGTGTCGCCAGGGCGGTCCAGGTTATCGACAATGTCCCGGATCTTGTCTATGCCCAGGAATATGGCCATAGTAGTATTATGCCGGCTTAGAGCGGCCAGCTCGTCCTTCTCCAGGGTGGTGCCGGCAGGCCTTGTCACAATCAAGGACTCTGAGACCCCTTTTAGGGTGAGCTGGGTTTTCAAGGCGGCAGCCGAGGCGAAGAGGGAGGAGACGCCGGGCACGACCTCCACCTCCACTCCCGCTTCTTCCAGCGGTTTCATCTGCTCGAGTATAGCGCCGTAAAGGGAAGGGTCGCCGCTGTGCAGGCGCACCACCTTCTTGCCGGAGCGCAGGGCAGCGATGATCCGGGCCGTGGTCGTTTCCAGTGAGACGCCGTTGCTGTCCAGCGTCTCCGCTTTCAGGCCTTCTAAAAGAGCGGGATTGACCAGAGAGCCGGCATAGACCACCAGGTCCGCCTCCGCGAGCAATCTTTTGCCCTTAACGGTGATGAGGTCCACATCTCCCGGCCCCGCT
>JAABPZ010000045.1 GCA_011391755.1 Methanothrix sp.
CAGATCAAAGACCATGATCTTGTGCTCGCCCACCTTATCCAGGCCAAAGGCCAGAGCTGCCGCCGTAGGCTCATTGATGATGCGAACAACCTCTAGGCCAGCTATGGTTCCGGCATCTTTGGTCGCCTGCCTCTGGTTGTCATTAAAGTAGGCAGGGACGGTTATTACGGCTTTATCCACGGTGTCGGCCAGATAGGTCTCTGCATCCGTCTTAATCTTGCGCAGGATCTGGGCGGATACATCCTCAGGGCTATACTCCTTTCCATAAACCTTGACTTTGTAGTCCGTGCCCATCTTGCGTTTGATGCCCTGGACGGTGCCATCCGGATTGGTGACTGATTGTCTCTTAGCAGGCTCACCAACCAGAACCTGGCCCTCCTTTGTAAAGGCCACGTAGGATGGAAATGCCTTGCCGCCGATGCTTGTCCCTTCTGCGCTGGGAATTATAGTGGGTCGGCCGCCGATTAGAACTGCAGCCGCCGAGTTGCTGGTCCCAAGGTCAATGCCGATAATTTTTGACAAGATCTCATCTCCTGAAATTGAAAGTTATCACAGCTTGTAAATATTTAAGCATATCATCACTCATCTTTTCGCCACCGCAACCTTTGAGAATCGAATGACATGAGAATTGAAGATATAGCCCTTCTGTATCTCTTCTGCCACATAGCCCTCTTCCAGCTCTTGTGTCGTGACCTGAAAGAGAGCTTCATGTCGATAGGGATCAAAACGCACGCCTTTGGCCTCGATGGGCATGAGCCCTTCCCCCGACAGTATATCGAGCAGCTGCATGTAGAGCACCTTGCTGCCTTCGTCGTGCTTTGCCGCCACATCCAGGCTGTCGAGCACGGGAAGAAGCTTTGAGACGAGCTTTAAAGAGGCGTATCTTATATTATCCTCTTTCTCGCGAGCCGATCTTTTCATGACGTTGTCCAGATCCGCCCGACAGCGCATCAAGAGGTCGAGTCGTTCCTCTGCCAGGGCCTTTTCAAAGGTGAGCAGCTCTGTCAGCTCTTCGACATTCATGCCTGAAGTATCCTGTTTCGTCTCAGATTTCGCGTCTTTTTCCGCATCCGCCATAAGCTCCACCCAACATTTGTTCTTATAGAATGAATTGGGCCGGCTTTGCCGGCGCCTTTTCGTTCCTTGTTCCTTTAGTAGTGAGGCATCTGCATGGGAGGCCTGGTGTAGTCATGCGGGCTTTGGCCGGGCTTGGGAGCCATCTCTTCTCTCTTGGCAGCGATGACATCATCCACCCGCAAAACCATGGTGGCAGCTTCGGTTGCTGATTTGATGGCCTGGGTTTTTACCTTTAAGGGCTCTACAACGCCCAGGGCCAGCATATCGGCGGGCTCTCCCGTTATTAAGTTCAACCCGAAGTTCTTCATGCCTTGCCCGCTCTTGGCTCTCAGAGCCGCTAAGCTGTCCACGGGATCGAAACCTGAGTTCTCAGCCAGGGTCAGAGGGATGGACTCCACAGCATCGGCAAAGGCCCGAACAGCCAATTGCTCTCGCCCTTCCAGTGTGGATGCATACTGTCTCAGATTTTCGGCCACAACGATCTCCGGAGCGCCTCCACCGGGCACAATCTTTCCCGAGCGAATGACGTCCATTACCACATTGAGGGCATCATCCAGGGCGCGTTCCATCTCTTCTAAGAACTGCTCCGAGACGCCGTGCAGAATGATGGATACTGCCTTGGCCTTCTCGCAGCCCTCCACGAAGATCATGTGCTTGTCTTTGCCGATCTTGCGCTCTTCCACAAGAGCCGCCGATCCCAGATCCTTGGAAGTGACGACCATCACGTCGCCCACCAGCCTTGCCCCCGTGGCCAATGCCAGCATCTTCAGATCTTCTCTCTTAACCCGGCGAACAGCTAAAATTCCCAGCCTTGCCAGATAGTTTTGGGCAAAAACGCCGATGCCCTTCTCGCAGAAGACAACATTGGCTCCGGCTGCGACAATGGCATCAACCTGAGACCTTATAACCAGCTCTTCGCCCTCTTTGAAGCTGGCGAGATTCTTGGCCTCTGTAATAGTGATCTTGGCATCCGTATCCAGCTTCTTCAGCTCGAGAGTGCCTTCCAGGAGCATAATCTTGGCATTTGCTACGCTTTTTGGCATCTCCAGGGTTGTTCTCTCTTTCTCGATTACTATGCCGTAGTTTATGACAGAGTCCTCGATTCTGCCGCCTGGGATCAGGACGATCTTGATATTCTCTTCAATGTCCTTGCCCTCAAAACCGGCCACAGCTCGTGCTGCATCCACCGATATTTTTGCCAGCGTATCCATGGCGATCTCTATGCCCTTTCCTCGCATGGCTGTCTGGGCAATCTTCAAAAGCACGCGCTCGTCGCCCGAGACGTCTATAGCCATCTCGGAAAGCACTTTTTGCGCCCTGGCTGCAGCTTGCTTATATCCCTGCACAATAACGGTGGGGTGGACATCCATATCCAGCAACGCTTCGGCCTTTTCCAGCAGCTTGCCAGCGATTATCACCGCAGTGGTGGTGCCGTCTCCAATCTCATCATCCTGGGCTTTTGCCACCTCGACAATCATCTTGGCCACTGGGTGCTCAATATCCATCTCTCTGAGAATGGTGGCACCGTCATTGGTGATGGTTGCCTCTTCGCCGGCGATGAGCATCTTGTCCATCCCTTTGGGTCCAAGGGTGGTCCGAACAGCCTCTGCGACCGCCTTTGCAGCTAAAATATTCCTGCGCTGCGCATCTTTACCTGTATCTCGTTTGCTTCCTTCTTTCAATATAATTATCGGTACGCCGCTCAAACCTGCCAAACCTATAGTCCTCCCCGACTTTTTTTCATACTACCAGTTTGAAGTTCTATATAAAAGATTCGCATGATTTAAGCCAGTATTTGTATGCACCCGAGAATATATATAGTCTATATAGGAAGATCTATATAGTCATCTCTTTGTCAAGCCAATTGGAACAAATGACATTAAAAGGGATCTAGGGTGACAACGAAGATCATCTCGAAAAATCTAAATCTCTGGTATGGAGAAAAACAAGCACTAAAGGACATAAGCCTGGATATTCCTGAGAAAAAGATTACAGCGCTCATCGGACCATCCGGCTGCGGCAAGTCCACTTTTATCCGCTGTCTGAACCGGATGAACGATCTCGTAACCAAGATTCGCATTGAAGGACAGGTCCTATATGACGATATCGATATTTATGGAAAAGATGTCGATGTCGTGGAACTGCGCAAAAGGATAGGCATGGTATTTCAAAAGCCTAACCCCTTCCCCATGTCCATTTACGACAACATTGCCTATGGCCCCAGAATTCATGGGCTGAAAAATGTCGATAAAGTTGTAGAGCGCAGTCTATTGGATGCCGCCCTCTGGGGGGAAGTTTGCGAGAGGCTGGACCAGCCGGCCTTGGGCCTATCCGGCGGCCAGCAGCAGAGGCTGTGCATCGCCAGAACGCTGGCCATGAAGCCCGATGTTATCTTATTTGATGAACCATGCAGCGCTCTCGATCCCATCTCCACCGGCAAGATCGAGAGCCTCATGGAGACCTTAAAGGACAACTATACCCAGGTGATTGTGACCCATAACATGCAGCAAGCGGCCAGGATATCCGACTGCACCGCCTTCTTCTTGCTCGGCGAGCTGATCGAGGTGGGAAAGACAAAACGCATCTTTGAGATGCCGACGATAAAGAGCACAGAAGATTATATCACCGGAAGATTTGGATAATAGCTAAGGTTTTGAGGAGAGATAAGATGAGCCCGTATCGTGAGCGGTATCACAGAGATCTGAAGGAGCTAAAAAATCTTACAAAAGATCTGGCAGATCGGGGTGGGGAAGCTATAGATAAATCTGTTTTAGCCTTAGTTGATGCAAATGCAGATCAGGCCCGAGAAGTCATCAAACAGGATCAAGAAATGGATGATTTGAGCCTGAAGATAGAGAATTTATGCATGGAGCTCCTGGCTTTGCAGCAACCGATGGCCAAGGATCTCAGACGCATTATCGGCATCTTGAAGATTGGCATCGATCTGGAGAGGATCGGCGATCTGGCGGTAGATGTGGCCAGAGTTACCACACAATCACAAAATAAGATTCAGATAACTAAGCTCGAGTATATTCCCCGCATGGCACAGATCAGCAAAAAAATGCTTGAGCAGTCCATGGAGGCCCTCATGAACAGCGACGCAGATTTGGCCAGACAGGTCACCAAATGGGATTATGAGATCGATGGGCTTTATGTCAAAGCCAGAACCAAGCTCCTGAAAATAATTATTGAAAGGCCCGATGTGATCAACGAAGGAACGGCTCTGCTCATGGTGAACCGGCATCTGGAAAGGACCGGCGATCATATCTGCAATATTTGTGAGACTATCGTCTATATGGTGGAAGCAAAGAGAGAACATCTCAATTAGGGCTATTTATGGACACAAGAAAGGTACAGAGAACCGGCAAGTCAACATTTATCGTCTCCCTTCCCAAAAGCTGGGCAACAAAGAACGGCATTTCTGCCGGTTCGATAATTTACATTAATCAGGGGGATAATGGATCTCTCACATTGTCCACGGATCGATCCGAGCGCGACCTGCGAGTGCGCCTAGATATTGGCGACAAAATGGGTGAGCATCTGGTAAGGGATATCATCGGATGCTACGTGGGCGGCTATAGAACCATTGAGGTGACGTCCGGGCACATGTCATCTATGCAGAAGAAGGACCTGCACCAGATCGTCAACAAACTCATCGGCCCCGAGATTTTGGAAGAGACCATAAACAAGGTGGTAATTCAGGATCTATTAAGCTCCGAGGAGCTTCAGTCCGAACGGGCTTTAAAGCGAATCAGAACCGTAGTGAAATCCATGATCACCGATTCACTCTCCAGCCTTTTAAATAATAACGAGGAGCTGGCGATTGATGTTATCCAGAGGGACAACGACGTGGACCGGCTCAACCTTCTTATCTCCCGCCAGTTCACTGAGATCCTGAGATCGGGCTCTGTCCGGCAGGAAACGCTCAATCCCATTACTGCGTTTAATTATATGCAGGCGGCTTCCAACCTGGAACGCATAGCGGACCACGCCCATCGCATAGCCGAGATCGCCAGCCTGCGAAGCTATCGCCTGCCCGAGGATTTGAAAGCGGAGCTTTCCCGCATGGATTCATTGCTATGCGGCCTGCTTGACGACTCTATATCCAATTTGCTGCAGACCAACTCCAACAAGGCCAATGAGCTTATCGACAGGATCAGAGAGGTTCAGAAGCATGCGGAGGGGATGGCAAAATCATCCGACAGCAAAGACAAATCAGAGATGGTGGTTCGGCTGGTTCTGGCCAGCAGTCTGGAGCGCATGCTTGACTACATCATGAACATCGGCGAATTGACCATAAACCTCAGCCATGCTACTCACTCCACTGAGAAGACGTGATTCTCAATATACTTCTGTTAATTTTAATAATTCGGTCCGTACGGCCCCCGCCCGTGCGCGCCTGGGAAGGGTCTCGTAAGGCTGTACGGAGACTGTGGCCCGGCATGGGTAGGCCCGCCGGGGCGCATCTGTGTACCCCGCAAAGCTGGGCGGGCGGGAGCGAGTTCGCCGCGCCTTATCGGCAAAGGGACGAGTGTGGCCATCGGTATCGAGCTGTCTGACATCATTCCAAATTCTCAGAATCTTCTTGCCGCATCTGCAAGACTATTGGATACATGTTTAGGTACATGGGCGGAAAGTCGCGGCTTGCATATTTCATTATCACCCTAAACCCAAATTTTTCATAAAAGCCAAGAGATTCGCGTTTCGAGTCCAAGGTTATGTACCTGCATCCGACCTCCTTAGATAACTGGTAAACCTTACCAGTAGCCCAAAATAACAGAAAGCGCCCAATGCCACATCCTTCAAACTTCTCTTCAACAGCCAACCTGGCAATTTTTATGGAGGGATAGCGGGGATAAGGATAGCCATCTACGCCATCATCTTTTTCTATCAGCTTGACTTCAATTGTGTCCGTGACAAGTGTCAGGTAGCCCAGTATGCTGTCTTGCCATCTTCAAGAAATCATTCAGGTCGCCATTGCTGCAACTAAAAAACGAGATGTTATGACTCTCTCTTAGATATTCTACCCGAAGCTGATCGATAGGAAAGGGCTTCATGAAACCGGATGCTCTTTGTATATCCTGATGGCTTCCCGAAACATCTCCATCTGCTCTTTAGTGGGCTTTTTGGGGTTCCTGATATCCTCTAAGAACTCTTCTGCATCCTCGCCTTCCAGGATTAAGCCCAATTCTATTGGCCGTGCCATGCTAATATGCCTCTCATACTATTATGCTGATGGTTGGATATGAATCTTTGGACTGACATTCGCTGCCTGCTCCTGACTCCTGACCACAGGCCCGGCTCCAGGTGGCTGTGCGGGGACTGGGCAGCGGAGGCCCGCCGGGGCGCGTCTGTGTGCCCCAGAGAGCAGGGCGAGCGGGTGCAGGCTAACCCGCTCGGTCGGGCAGTTGGACGATGTTGCCCTTGGCATAGGTCTTGATTACAAGGATAGATCAGGGCATCATGTTTCTATATGATATTCCTAATCTCATCCAAAACATCCTTGACGAAAACTTCTCTGCACTCAAAAACATTATTTTCACTGCCTTGATGAAGATGATGCGGAAAGGTCTTCAAATTTGGCCAATGAGGAGCATTGTCCCATCTTTTTACCATTTTGTCGCCTTTTCGGACATGGTATGAATAGCTTCTGAAGTCCCCGCCATGAGACTCATTGATGTGGAGAACATATCCTTCCTTCAATGAGGCGATGGCACGCAGTGCTTGTCTTCCTGGCTCTTGGACTAATACGATTACTGCAATCTCCAAAACGACGTCGCTGTCTGACAGGACATCGAGGATCTCCTGCGCTTTCATGCCTTGAGACCTTTAAGTCTTGATTCGACGTTTCTCCAGTAGCTTCGAGCCGATTCGTAGCTCTCCCAAATTATGAAGTCATCCCATTCTTCAAAGGCCTCTTCCCCAATCCTTGATTCAATGCGCCTCTTAAAATCCTCAAAGCTCATTTTATACTTGGCGCACATCTCCGATATCTTGAAATCGAATTGGCGGATCTTTGATGCTGCCTGATCCAGAACGAGGCATTTCAGGGCATCCTTCTCGTTTTTAAATAAGCCCTCTCTTACGAGCATGGCGATGGGCTCAAAGACATCCCTGGATACCTCGATGATGTCGTTCATTCTCTCACCAACTGGAAAAATGTGACTTTATAGATATAAATCTTAGTGAAAGCTCATCGAGCGGAAAGGGCTTCATGAAACAGGGTGCTCTTTGTATATCCGGATGGTTGGATATGAATCTTTGGACAAGCATTCCCTGCCTGCTCCTGACCACGGGCCCGGCTCCGAGCGGCACCCCCGCTCGCGCGCGCCTGGGAGGGCGGCAGCTTCGTGCGGCTGGACGAAGGCGGTTGCCCGCGGAGCGATCGCCAGAAGCGGCCAGGCTTCCCTTGCATAGTTAGATTATCGCCTCACAAGAGGATTATTGTGCACTCGATTCCCTTTCCAGACGAAGCAGCTTCTCTTTCATCTCTGTACCCCAGAGATAGCCTCCTAAGCCCTTCTTGGCGACCACGCGATGACAGGGCACGAGAATGGCAAAAGGATTCGTGGCCATGGCCCGGCCCACCGCCCGCGCCGCCCCAGGCCTGGCCGCGCGCTCTGCTACCTGGCCATAGGTCCTGGTCTCGCCGCGCGGGATCTCCTGCACCAGGGCATAAATCTGCTTTTGAAAATCGGTACATGCAGACATATCCAGCTTCGCCTTGGGGCAGGGCGCGCCCCATTCCAGGTAGGCGGCGATCTCCAGAGCCAGCTCAGATCGATCGACAGGCGGGTCCTGGGAAAAATAGATCCTGGTTACCATCCCTTCCCGCCATTCTATGAGGAGAAAGCAGGCCAAAGATGGAACGAAGGCACCGGACGTCATTCTTTGAGGATCTCTTGAATGGTCTTAAAGCGGCCCAGTTCTATCGTTTCCACCTGCAGGGTTGCGCTGTCCAGGATGGCGATGCTGGAGAGGCCGGTGAAGTGGCCCCAGATCTCGCCGGGGTTGACCAGGAGCGTCTTGCCCTGCCTAGTCACCTCAGCTCGGTGATTGTGGCCACGGACCACGACATCGTAGAGCTGTGAGGCTACTACGGCCTTTACCAGCGCCTCCTCGGTGCCATGCAGGAGAGCGATCTTCAAGCCGTCCGCCTCGATCTCGCCAAAGTCGCCCAGGTACTCGCCGCCCACCCGGGCGAACTCGCGCAGCAGGCCTACCCGGTCGCCGTCGTTATTTCCGTAGACGAGCTTGAGGGGAATGGCAAAGCCTTCGAAGGTGTAGCAGTTACCCGAGCCGATCATGTCACCGGCAAAGAGCACCAGAGCCACCTTCTTTTGAGAAAAAACCCGCAGAGCATCCTTGACGCCTTGGATACTGTCATGGGCATCGGACATAATTCCTATAAGCATCGCATAATCCGCAGATCGCATCCGATAATTATATTTTG
>JAABPZ010000046.1 GCA_011391755.1 Methanothrix sp.
TTTGCCATGGCACTGCCCCCACCAAAAAGCGTTTTGCGGGCATTAGGCTCGAAGGGCTTAAGTACAAGGAATTACCTGGTAGCGAGAGGCCCGCCTTAACTCAGCCTGGTAGAGTGCGCGGCTGTAGTATGTCTCGCACCATAGAGGTGCTACGCGCAGTCACCGCGATGTCCCCGGTTCGAATCTGGGAGGCGGGATCTGTCTATTGTCCGGATGGTGTAGTGGCCCATCATGAAAGCCTGTCGAGCTTTCGACCCGGGTTCGAATCCCGGTCGGGACGCTTTCCTTACCAAGAGAGGGTAAGGTTTCATGATGACTTTTCCTTGCCTTTTTTGTGAGGCCTTAAAATCTCGGTCGTGATGCAATAAATGGTTGGCGTTTTGGTATCCACCCCCTGCT
>JAABPZ010000047.1 GCA_011391755.1 Methanothrix sp.
AATTTCTAAAAACAATTAGAGAGAAGAACCCACTTAGTAAGATCGCGATCCTTTGTGATAATTTTACATCCCATAGGGCACATTACACAATTCAATGTGCAAGAGAGCATGATATAACTTTAATTTTTCTTCCAAAATATTCTCCTGATTTGAATCCAATCGAATTCATCTGGAAAAGCATTAAGCGTGTAATATCCAGGAACTTCGTCCATGATATAGATCACATGAGGTCACTGATTCAAGATTCATTTCTCGCAAACGCTTCAAAACTAAGCTTTGCAGGATATTGGATCGAGCGTTTTCTTGGTGGGGCAGATTGGTTTAAAAAGTTAGGTTCTTGACTATAGTACAGCGAGGCCGAAGTAAACCAATGCTACGACTTCGCGGCTTCGCGCCTTCGCGTGAAACCGGACCCTGTTGAATCCTGCTTTAAGGCGCGAAGAACGGTTAGCCGTTCACAAAGGCACATTATCCCCTCACAATCATGGCTTTTATTGGGCGCCGTCCCGTCGGAAAGATCTCACTGCTGCGGCGCAATTCTTGAGAAGCCTGCCCGCCATATCTTGACTGGGCCAGGAACCCAGACCGCAGTCGGGACCTGTCACCCTCAGCCTATCTCCAAATTGAGCATAGGCTTTGTCCAGCCTTTTCCTCATGACCTGGGGCGATTCCAATTCCAGTATCTCCCTTTCCAGCCTTGGCATATCTTGCCAGAGATTGATGCCGAGCTGTTCGTTCAAGCGGGCGGACATGGACAAAATATCAGTGCGTGCAATGCCTGCGCGAAGATAACTGTCCGTCTCCTCCAGGACCCTCTTGTCGATCAATTGCAGATAGTCAGGATGCGCCGCCGACTCAATGCCCACGATGCTTATGCCGGGAACGCGAGCACAGGCCTCGGCATAAAGTGGCGAATGCAGATGTACTTCACAGTCCCTGCCCAGACAGGGCACGCTCGCGATCTGCAGGGCATCAAGGATCTCATCCTCTGAAAAAACGATGTTGGAGTTTAAACCCAGGCTCGGCTCGTCCAAAGACGCCACAGACATCTTTCCTTCCTCCAATGCCAGAGAGAGGAACCTGGATACGCTCTTTGCCAGGGTTTTGAGAATATCAGGATAATGGGTGGCCCCGAAGACGGAGATATAAAGCTCCACCGGCCCGGTGACGCAGACGCGCAAATCCCCGCCGGCCGCCACCGCCTCCAGTTCCATGATCCTGGCATGCTCTTTCTTGATCAGGTAGGGGCTCTCCGCAAAGGCCGGATTCTCGATGCAGTCCATGAACATGCTGATCATATCTCTAAACTGGGGATAGGTGGGAACCTCTACGCCGGCACAGCTCTTTTGAGCCAGAACATCGCGCACCATTTCTAGATACTGATCGCGAGAGAGGCTTTGCAGCCTGACTCCTTTGGGCAGAGGAAAGCTGCCAATATCATCGAAGAATAAGCCCTCAATTTGCCGCGCCATTCCTTTATCACCTCTAAAGAAAGCGCCTCAGGTAATCCTTTAAAGAGGAGTACTGTCCATCCATCATCTCGAAATTCTCCTCCAGCTCATCCAGCCTGGCCATGGCCACAGGCAAAGGCGGATTTATGCCGGTGGCTCGCACGATCTCCTCTGGGAACTTGGCCGGGTCGGCCGTCTCCAGGGAGACGCAGGGACTCGCGTCCCCGCATTCCTGCAAGTACTTCATGAGCCCGGCCCATGCAACGGCTCCGTGCGGCTCCAGAAGGACCTTGTACTGGCTGTATGCCTCTTTGATGGTCTGGCGGGTCTCCTCGTCCGTGATGGAGACGGCATAGATATCCTTTCGCATTGCTGCTAGATCCGGTTGCAGGCTTACCTGTCCGGTCTCATCCATCTGACCGCCGTAAAGGTTGAAGAGGCGAGCGAGGTTACTGGGGTGGCCCACATTCATGGCATTGGAGACGCAGTTCTTGCTGGGCCGGATGGGCTCGTAGATGCCGGTATTCATGAAGCTGGGGAACTCATCGTTTTCATTGGTTGCCACCACGAACTTTTGCACAGGAAGCCCCATCTTCATGGCCAAAAGGCCGCCCATGAGGTCTCCGAAGTTACCGCTGGGCACCGAGAAGACAATCTCCTCGCCCCGTGGGGCGACTCGCGAGTGAGCATAGAAGTAATAGACGGCCTGGGGCAGCAGTCTGCCGATGTTAATGGAATTGGCCGAAGAGAGATTGAGAGCAGACAGATCGGCATCGGCAAAGGCCTGCTTGACCAGAGCCTGGCAGTCATCAAACTTACCATTTACGGCGAGCGGGAATATATTTTTGCCCAGGGTGGTCATCTGGCGACGCTGCCTCTGTGTTACCTCCTTCTCCGGGAATAATACAACCACCAATACGTTATCCAGACCATAGAAGGCATGAGCCACAGCAGAGCCCGTGTCTCCCGAGGTGGCGGTGAGGATGAGTATGCTTCTGCCTTCCTGCTTTAAGAAGTACTGGATCAGCCGGCCCATGGCCCGGGCGGCATAGTCCTTGAAAGAGCAGGTGGGGCCGCGGTCCAGCCGCATTACATACTTTTCGTCATAGACCCGTTCCACAGGAACATCGTAATTGTAGGCGTCTTCCAGCATTGCCAAGAGGTCGGAGTCGGAGACCAGATCGCCCAAATAAGGCTTGATGACCTCGTAGGCGATTTCTGGATAGCTCATCTTGGAAAATTGCTCTATCCTAATTTGAGGAATCTGCTCAGGCATATAGAGCCCTTTGTCCGGGGCCTGGCCCATCAAGAGCGCCGTTTTAAAGTCCACACTCTCGGTTTGGCCGTTGGTGCTGAAGAATTTGATCAGAGACATGGTCATAAGAAATAGGGTGAAGCTGATCTTTAAGGCTTTTCCATGACAAGACCGAAATCCTTATATTCGATTATTGTCTATGATTGGTTCGTCTAATATCGAAAAAATTAGACTGCATTGCAGACCTAAAAATCCCATTAATCGGGAGGAAGCCTTGTTCAGATTCGAAGCAGACTACTTGTTTGAAGATGCCGCAGGCATCGGCACAGGCATGAGACCGGCGAATTGGGATCTGCCCCAGGGCCCGGAACCCGGACCCCAGTGGCCCAAGAAGAGAAGACCGCAAATCCTCTGAAGCTAAATTGGGCCGATAGGCGACCTTCGCGGTCCCTGGCCCAAAGACGATTAAGAAAGACCAATCTTTTTTTGGCGCTCATTTTCAGCGATTTACCCATTCTCTTGCGCAAAGCTTTTTTTCCAATCTGATTTCTTACTGACCTTCATCCCATTAAAAGCAATTTCAGGCTGCGGTGAGGGAATATTTAAGTATTAGTTGTCAGGTAAGTTGGACACAAATGATGGTCGTATCGCCCCGATATAGTGATAAATATAACTAGGAGGAAATGAGATGGCGTTCTACACGTTGGGCCTCACTTTTAATCTTGTGATATTCCTGACAGTTATTGTACTGGCTGTTTGGATATATGGTATATATTTCAACTTTAAGAAATGGGGCCTCGGATCCACCGGCTACCACGACCAGTTGCGCAATAGCTTCTGGCTCTTCCTTGCCACCTGGATTCACGAGGCATTTAAGGATGGATTATGGGTATTTTTGAGGACAGTTGTGCTTGATGTCCTTCTTTTGCGAAGGACCCTGGCCAGAAGCCCGGTGCGATGGGTTATGCACATGTCCATGTTCTATGGATTTTTGATGCTGGCAGCTATGTCGGGATTTGCGCTATTCCTGGATATAATAGAGCACTTCGACCTGGCTGGTCTCGCCCCTCAGGCGGAAATGGTTAAAGAGTTGCTGGCTTTGCCTTTTGATATCTTCGGCTACCTGCTTCTCATCGGAGCCACCATTGCCGTATCCAGGAGAATCCTGCTTAAGTTCGTCCGGGATAACACCAGCGCCTATGACGCATTCTTGATTGGCGCCGTGTTCCTCATCACCATTACCGGATTTTATGCAGAGTGGATGCGCGGCAATTCATTCTTTATCGGAAATGCCTTTGAATATCCCATCTATGCGCCCCACTTCGCATTGATTCACACCGTTTTGGCAATTGGTCTGTTCGCCTTGATCTTGCCATGGAGCAAATACATCCACGTCATAGCGACGCCCATGACCCTTCTGGCCAACAGAGGAGGAGAATAAAAATGGCTGATCAAAAAGGCTCCAAGCCCTTAATGACGGGCTATATGTTGTCCACCCAACTCATGGAGGTAGATGGCTGCAATAGATGTCAGGAGTGCATGAAGTGGTGCCCGACCTTCGCGGTGAGACCGGACCGGCCCGGAATTACTCCCATGTATAAGAACGCAAGGTGGAGAGAGCTCATGGCCAAGAGCGAGAGCCTGCGCGCCAAGATCTTCGGCCCCAAGCCCCTCACCGATGATGAGATGAAGGTCTTCACCGAAGATACATACAGCTGCACCACCTGCGGCGTCTGCGGCACGGTCTGCGAGGCGGGAATCAAGACCGTAGAACTCTGGGAGGCCATGCGGCCTAACCTGGTAGCGCGCGGCGACGGACCTGTGGGAAAACAGAATATGTTCCCCAAGCTCGTCAAAGCAGATAGGAATCCCTACATGGCCAAGCAAGAGGATCGGCTATGCTGGGTTCCGAAGGACATCAAGATACAGGATTCTGGAGAGATAGTGTACTTCGCAGGCTGCACTGCCGCCTACCGCCAGCAAGCGCTGGGAGTGGCCACGGTCAGGATTCTGGACAATCTTGGCGTGCCCTTCGCGATGCTGGGCAAAGATGAATGGTGCTGTGCTTCCGCCATGGTGAGAACCGGGCAGAGAGAGATCATGGCCGAGCATGCCGTGCATAATGTCGATGCTCTCAAGGACGCAGGAGCAAAGACTGTGCTCTTTGCCTGTGCCGGCTGCATTAGAAATTCCACTGTTGATTGGCCCAAATGGTACGAGGGCTACATCCCTTACAAGAACGTGCCGCTCTCGGTGTTCCTCAGGGATAAGATAAGAAATGGGGAAGTAGAGTACAAGATTCCGCTCAACTACAATGTTACATACCATGACCCCTGCCACAATGGTCGGCACCTCATGCATGAGATCGGAAAGGACTGGGCCTTTGAAGCCTCTCGTGACTGCATCACATCCATTCCTGGTGTGAAGTTCACAGACATGGTGCGCAACAGAGCCCTGCAGAGGTGCTGCGGCGCAGGTGGTGGCGTCAAGGCAGGCATTCCCGACCTGGCATTGGACATGGCCAAGGCCAGGGTCAAGGACGGAGAAGAGGTTTCCGCGGATATCATGGCATCTACCTGCCCCTTCTGCAGGAGGAACATCATGGACGGCAGGAATGACGCCAAGTCCAGCATAAAGGTCCTGGATGTTGTAGAGCTCATGGCTGCATCCATGGGCCTGGATACAACCATTCCTGAGAATCCGTACACCAAGTATCAGGAGCAGGATGTACTGGTTTGCGGCCCGGCAACTTGCAAAATAGAGACCGTCGAGCGCAAGGCGCCCGGCAAGGATCTGGTGGGCGAGGCGCACTAAGAGAATGCCCGCTGCGGCGGCCATTCTTTTTAATATTTTATTTTAAAGATTTTTACGGCTCCGATACTTTTATCATTTTCGCCGCCCTGGCCTTTGGGCAAGATGTCCCCGCAGACGCGCCCGTTCAGGAACAGCAATCTGTTCTCCAACCACTATCTGGAAAAGCTGGTCAAAGACAGACCCGAGTGGCGGGAGACGCAGCCCGAGCAGGCTTTTGTCGCCATCAATGATCTCTACCTGCGTAAATTGCGCGTCCTGGAGAACTACAACGAATCCCAGTTAGAGGAGAACTTCATCCGCCCGGTGCTGCGCATCCTGGGGCACTACTTCGGAGTGCAGGGAAAAGTAGCTGGAAAGGACCGGACGCCGGACTACGCCTTCTATCCCGATGAGCCGAGCCGGGAGGAAGCAGAGCAGCATCCCGGCGAGGACTATTACCGGCGCGCCGTAGCTGTGGGCGATGCCAAGTCCTGGAAGATCCAGTTGGACAAGAGCCGCAAAGGCCAGGGAAGCTTCGAGATGCAGAACCCCAGCTTTCAGATCGATGTTTACCTGCGGGACACGCCGCCCAAGTGGGCGATTTTGACATCGGGCCGGCTCTGGCGGCTCTACCACGAGACGACGAGCTACAAGCTTGACTGCTACTATGAGGTGGATCTGCCTGCCCTGCTGGCTGCGGGCGATATCGAGAATTTCAAGTACTTCTATCTCTTCTTCCGGCGCGAGGCCTTTGGGCAGACGGTGGACGGCGGCTGCTTCCTGGACCGGGTGCGAGAGGAGAGCGTGGCCTACGCCCAGGAGATTGGCGAGGATCTGTTGGAGAACGTCTACCGGGCTATGAAGATCCTGGCGCAGGGCTTCCTGGCCGAAGCTGCCACCGGCGCACCGGTGCCCAGCCAGGAGGCCGTGGCCCGTGTGCAGGAGAACAGCATGCGGCTGCTCTACCGAATGCTTTTCATCTTCTATGCGGAGAGCCGCAGCCTGCTGGACACCAATAACAGGTACTACTATGGGCTTTCCTTACAAAAGCTGAAGTCGGATGTGGCAGAGCGGCTGGACAAGGGCGAGCCGCTGCTCTGTGTGCGGTACTCTTATTGGGATAACCTGAAAAACCTCTTTTGTCTCATCAACGACGGCATTGAGTCGCGCCGCATAGCCCGAGAGGAGTTTTACATCCCGGCCTACAACGGCGGACTCTTCGACCCGGCTAAAAATGGATTCCTGGAGAGCGCGCGCATCGAAGACTCATTTCTGGCCAGGGCCATCGACCTGCTGGCGCGTTCCCAACGCCCGTAGGCGGGATTTGTGGACTACTCTTCTCTGGAGATCCGCCATCTGGGTTCGATTTACGAAGGTCTGCTGGAGTATGGGCTCTGCGTGGCAGAGCAGCAGATGGCTGCGGTCAAGGAAAAGGGCAAGGAGCTGTGGCTGCCCGCAGGCGAAGCCGGCAAGCGCAAGGTCCTGGACAGGGCAGAGGCGGGCGAGATCTATCTGGCCACGGACAAAGGCGAGCGCAAGGCCACCGGCTCTTACTACACCCCGGACTACATTGTCAAGTACATCGTCAAGAACACCATCGAGCCCGTGATTGAGAAGAAGAAGCAGGAGTGGCTGGGCACCAGCCGGCCCTTTGCCGATCATATTCTTTCCATCAAGGTAGCTCGATCTGGCCATGGGCAGCGGCCATTTCCTGGTGGAGGTCACAGACCAGTTGGCTCGCTGGCTGGTGCAGGCCTGGGCCACGGCCAGACCGGAGGAGGCCGACTCAAAGGAGATAGCCGAGCAGGATGTGCACTGGGCGCGCCGCGAGGTTGTCCGAAACTGCATCTACGGCGTGGACCTCAACCCCATGGCCGTGGAGCTGGCCAAATTATCGTTGTGGTTGACCACAGTTGCCTCCAACAAGCCCCTGAGCTTTCTGGATCACCACCTGCGCTGCGGAAACTCGCTCATCGGAGCGGAGCTGGACCGGCTCACGGTTCTGCCGGGCGGAGCCGCGGAGCAGACGCCGCTCTGGAGCTACGGTCTTCGGAGCCACACCGATGGCCTCTTAAAAAAGTACAGCCTCATGGCGGCGCTGCCTTGTAGGACCAAATATCACAGATCTTTCTTTCACCAAGGTGTACCATTCGCGCTAACTCTTCTACTTTCTCTTGGATTGCCTTGTAAGATCTTATCTTATCTACCATCCATAATCTTTCTTAGTGGATTAATACCCATTACCCGAAAAGCCAAGGTTTATTTTCCCCCTGACAAAATGAGTACGCCATCAATGACCTCCACTGCCCCAATCAATAATGAAGAAGTCTACCAGCCTGCCGAGGATACCTACCTCCTCCTCAGAGCCGCAAAATCCGAGGCCAGACCAGAGACCCTGGCCCTGGAGATCGGATGCGGCAGCGGCTTTATTTCCCAGGAGCTGGGGCCAAAGGTGGCCCGCCTCCTGGCCACGGACATAAATCCCCATGCCGTCCGGGCGGCCAAGGCCAGGGGAATCGAGGTCATAAGAGCGGATCTGTTGCGGGGAATCAAAGGAAAATTCGACTTGATACTCTTCAACGCACCATATCTGCCTACCGAGCCGGCGGAGAGGACAGGTCAATGGATAGACTACGCCCTGGACGGGGGCGAGAACGGCCGGCAGACGGTGGATCGATTTATTGAAGATTTGGCTCTGCATCTGCGGCCTGGTGGTAGAGCACTGCTGCTCATATCCAGCCTGACCGGGCTCGCCGAGGTGCAAAGAACGGCAGCATCTGCCGGGCTAACCGCCGAGGTGGTGGCCGACGAAGGGTGCTTTTTCGAGCGGCTTTACGTTCTCCGGCTGGGAACCATATATTCTTCTTCCGGATCTGGCTCCGGAGCAACATAGGGCGGCATGGCATCAAGCAGGCAGACAAGCTTATCCAGCACCTCATTTACACCCTGACCTGTCTCGGTGGACATGTGCAGCATATCTTTATCTGCTCCAAATCTCAAAATGTCTGCCTTATTGGCCACCACCAGAACAGGCAGCGTTAGCCAGTTCTTGAGATCATCGGCCAGAGAAAGCTGCGAATCGATAAGATAGCCGCAGTGCTCACTGGGGTCCAGGATAAAGAGAACGACTCCCTGCAGATGGCTCAAGGCGGCTACAGTCTGCCGCTCAATCTCATTTCTCTCCTCCATGGGCCGGTCAAGCAGTCCCGGCGTATCCACGACCTGATACTTTTGATCGCCCCGCATGAAGTGGCCTACAAAGATGCCCCGCGTGGTGAATGGATACATGGCGATCTCGGGCCGCGCTCCAGTGACTCGCACAATGAAGCTTGACTTGCCCACATTGGGGTAGCCGGCGATGAGAATGGTCGGCACC
>JAABPZ010000048.1 GCA_011391755.1 Methanothrix sp.
CCCTGGAGCTTTATCTGGAAAATGCAAGAGAGCTAGGGATGCGAGATGATTTGGATGCAGCCTTGACCTCGGCGCACAAGTTCACCGCCTTGATCGAGGTATCAGCCTAATGAAGCTTCCATTTCTTTCCTCACAGGAGGTCATAAAAGCCTTAAGGAAATCGGGATTCGATTATGCGCCAAAGAGGGGGAAAGGCAGCCATACTGCTCTTTTTAAGATTGACGAGCAAGGACGAAAACTGCTCGTGATAATTCCAAAAAGGAAAGACATGCCAAAGGGTGTTTTATTATCAATACTACAGCAGGCGAATCTGTCAAAGGATGAATTTGTTGAACTCCTGAAGTGAGGTTCACCCATCAAATCAGAGCAACCCAGATGCCGGGCGGCGACAAAGGCATCGCCGCCTGTATTGCGGGACAGTTAGACTTAATAGCAAAAAAAGACATATGGCAAACATGCCGAAGCGAAACGATTTCAGCAAAGTGATGATAATCGGATCGGGGCCCATCGTTATCGGGCAGGCCTGTGAATTCGACTATTCTGGAACACAAGCCTGCAAGGCGCTGCGCGGGCTGGGATACAAAATTGTTCTTGTGAACTCCAATCCTGCCACCATCATGACTGACCCCGCATTGGCCGATATCACCTACATCGAACCGCTCAATTTGGAAAGAATGGCGCAGATCATTGAAAAGGAGAGGCCTGATGCCATTTTGCCAAATCTTGGCGGCCAGTCTGCCCTCAATTTAAGCTCTGAGCTGGCCCGGGCGGGAATCCTGGACAAATTCGGGGTTAAGGTAATCGGCGTGGAAATTGATGCCATCGAGCGGGGAGAAGACCGCATTGCCTTCAAAGAGACCATGAACGGCCTGGGCATCGAGGTGCCTAAAAGCACCGCCGTTTACAGCGTCGAGGATGCTGTGGCTGCGGCCACACAACTGGGCTATCCGGTTGTGGTGCGTCCGGCCTATACCATGGGCGGTACGGGCGGCGGGCTGGTTTATAATGTGGAAGAGCTTCGCGTTGTCGCCAGCAGGGGAATTGCCGCCAGCCTCATCGGCCAGATTCTAATTGAAGAGTCAGTGCTCGGCTGGGAAGAGCTGGAGCTGGAAGTTGTTCGTGACGCCAAGAATCAGATGATCACCGTCTGTTTTATTGAGAATGTGGACGCCATGGGGGTTCATACTGGTGATTCTTACTGCACGGCGCCCATGCTTACCATTTCTCAAGCTCTGCAGAAAAAGCTTCAGGACTATTCCTACAAGATTGTGGAAGCGATCCGGGTCATTGGTGGGACCAATATCCAGTTTGCCCACGACCCAAAGACGGGAAGAATCGTTGTCATTGAAATCAACCCCCGCACATCTCGCTCTTCGGCTCTCGCTTCCAAGGCCACCGGTTTTCCCATCGCCCTCATCTCTGCCAAACTGGCCTGCGGCGTGACGCTTGACGAAATTCCTTATTGGAGGGATGCAAGCCTGGAGAAATACACGCCCTCCGGGGATTACGTGGTAGTGAAATTTCCGCGCTTTGCATTTGAGAAATTCAGAGGAGTCCAGGACAAATTGGGCACGCAGATGAAGGCGGTAGGCGAGGTCATGAGCATCGGTAAAACCTACAAAGAGGCACTTCAAAAGGCAATCCGCTCCCTGGAAAATGGACGTTATGGTCTGGGATATGCTCGGGACTTTAATCAAAAGTCACTCTCCGAGCTCATGGATCTGCTCAAGGATGCAACGTCCGAGCGTCAATTCATCATGTATGAGGCCCTGAGAAAAGGCGCAAGCGTCGAGAAGCTGCATGAATTAACCTTTATCAAGCCCTGGTTTATCGAGCAGATGAAAGAGCTGGTGGATCTGGAGGAAAAGATCCTCAAGTATAAGGGCCACAGGCTTCCGGACGACCTTCTTCTTGCGGCCAAGAGAGACGGTTTTGCCGACAAGTACCTGTCAAAACTGCTCTCTATTCCTGAGACGGAGATCCGGCTGCGGCGCAAAAGCCTGGGCATTGTTGAGGTATGGGAGCCGGTTCCAGTCAGCGGTGTTGAGAACCAGGCCTATTATTATTCGACATATAGCAAATCAAAGCTTGACTGGCCAAAGTTGGAAGGTTCAAATTCAGGGCCGGATAAAAGAGATGGCGGCAGGGATCGGCATAAGGTCATGGTGCTGGGCGGAGGTCCCAACCGCATCGGCCAGGGCATTGAATTCGACTACTGTTGTGTTCATGCCGCTTTTGCCCTGCGCGATCTGGGGTATGAGACCATCATGGTCAACTGCAACCCGGAAACGGTCTCTACCGACTATGATACCTCTGACAAGCTCTACTTTGAGCCTCTGACCGTGGAAGACGTCCTTTGCATCTACGAAGCAGAGCAGCCTGATGGGGTGATCGTTCAGTTCGGCGGCCAGACGCCGCTCAATATCGCCCGGGAGCTTGCCGAAGCCGGGGTAAAGATTCTGGGGACATCGGTGGACGCCATCGACCTGGCTGAGGATCGCGATCGATTTCGCAAGATGATGGAGCAGATGAATATTCCCATGCCTGAATCGGGCATGGCAAGCAGCCTGGAGGAGGCGAGGGTTGTCGCCACGCGGATAGGCTACCCGCTCATGGTGCGGCCTTCTTATGTTCTGGGCGGGCGGGGCATGGAGGTGATCCACGATGTTGAGATGCTGGAGCGGTACGTTCTGGCTGCGGTGGATGTGACTCCAGAGAGGCCCATCCTCATCGACCGGTTCCTTGACAATGCCCTGGAGATGGAAGCCGATGCCCTGTCCGACGGCAGTGATGCATTTGTTCCCGCGGTGATGGAGCATATCGAACTGGCGGGCATCCACTCCGGGGATTCTGCCTGCGTGATTCCGCCGGTAAGCATTCCGCCCGGGCACCTGAAAACCATCAAAGAGTACACGCAGAGGATTGCCAAAGGGCTGCATGTTGTGGGGCTCATGAATATGCAGTATGCCCTTGCCAATGATACGGTCTATGTGCTGGAGGCCAATCCCAGGGCATCGCGGACAGTACCCCTGGTATCCAAGGTGTGCAACATCTCCATGGCCAGCATGGCTACGGAGCTGATGATGGGCAAAAGGCTTCTGGACATGGGCCTCGTGGAGAAGAAAATTCCCCACTTTGGGGTTAAGGAGTCCGTGTTTCCCTTTAATATGTTCCCGGAGGTCGATCCCGTGTTGGGTCCGGAGATGCGGTCAACCGGTGAGGTTTTGGGCCTGGCCGATTCCTTTGGCATGGCTTTTTACAAGGCAGAGGAGGCAGCCAAACAGACCCTTCCTGAGAAAGGGACGGTGCTGATAACCGTTGCCGAGAAAGATCGGCGGGGAGCGCTAAGCGTTGCTCGGGGACTGTCCCAACTGGGCTTTGAGATCAAAGCCACAAAAGGAACCCATGAGTTCCTGGCCGCCAATGGGGTGAACGCGGATCTGATCTCAAAGCTTCAGGAAGGCCGGCCCAATATCGATGATGCCATCAAGAACGGGCAGATTCAGCTGGTCATCAACACGCCCCTGGGCCGAGCCAGCCAGTATGACGACTCCTATATCAGAAAGGCGGCCATCAAGTACAAGGTGCCGTATATTACTACTATTGCCGCCGCTTGTGCTGCCGCCAAAGGGATTGCTGCTTTCAAGAAGGGCAAATCTGGGGTGAAGTCGCTGCAGGAGTATCATGCGGATATTAAGTAAAATGGCATTGATCTCGGGCGGTCAAAATCGCTTTTCAGCAAATAAAGGGGAGTGAAGGCTCATGCCGCCTTCTCCTTTTTCTTGCTGGTGCGACCCTCAACTTCATTCATCTTGCCCGCAAAACTTCACCGCCATGGCCGCCCATGTGAAGCCCGCTCCACTGCTTGCTATAACAATTAGATCGCCCGGGCTTTATATCCGCCTCTCTTCTATCGCCTGCCCCAGGTTGAAGAGGGTATCAACCGTGCCATGTGGCCATAATCTTCAATGGAAGGTCAGTAGTGTTTTTCTCGCTCAATCCCACGGATTGAAATATATCTGTTAAAAGGGTCCTTTTAACCTGATTGGTGAAGAGAAAAAGGCAACTTCAGAACCGCCACCAGCCTTTTTCCTTGTCCTTCCTGGCTTGGTGGCAATTTCACTGCATGCCTAAGCGTTCCTTTATCGCTCGGACATCGGATTGTACCTGTCTAAGAGTCATTCCATATCCTGGTTGGATGTCTTCTCTCATGCCTTTGATCTCATCTAGGGTGGCGTCGCCGGTCTTTCGCACTGCTTTTATGTCCTCGCTAATCCGAGGGATCACGGCGGTATTCTCTTGGATCTTCAGAAGTAACGGTATAGCCTTATCCAGTTGAACAAATGAGCAGAGCATGGCCATCTCTATGGTTCGCCCAACATCGCCGTCGTAGGGCTCAGAGGTCACCTTTGAGACTTCGGCCAGCTCCGGCTTATTCTTCTCAATAGTATGTAAGAAGGGCGCGATTCTGGCCTCATCTCCTTCCACTAGGGCGATAACCTCTTGCTGGCCGTTCTCTTCCCAGTTGTATGTAGACAATCCCGGTAGGGCTAGGTTCATGGCATTTTTGAGCAGGAATACCCGATAGCCCACGTCATGCACTTTTGGACCGGTAATCTTGATTTTCAGCTTCATGTCACCCTTGATATGTATTCGTTAACCTATTTTAGTTCTCCCTTTATCCTGTGCCTGGAGGAAGTTGATCATTTTCGTCCTTCTGTTTGATCGTATCGAGAGCATGGGTGAGATCTTTCTGGAATGTAAATGCCGATAGATGCTATTCCTATTGTATCGCTCTGCTGGCGTATCATTTTTATTTCAATCCTGGACCTAAAGTTTTAAGTTCTAAAAGTCAAACAGCGACTTCTGCTTCTGCGCTTTTTGCGCCTCGCAAAAGCTGAAGAGATTGCTCTGCCCCTTTCCCGGGCACAAGCGGTCCTTGGTGACCCCAAAGCTCTCGAAGATGCGCAGTACGGGCGGCAATATCTGCTTTTCCACGTAGTACTCTGTGTCCAGGGGCAGGTTCTTCTCCAAAACATAAGACGGGTCCTCCGCCCGGTTCACGAACAGCTCTTTGTTCTTTTTGCCCCTCTTTCCCTGGACGATGACAAAGGGCACCCTGTCCCCCACGCCCGGCACAGTTCCGCCCCGCTCTCGGATCTTCTCCACCAGTTGAATATGCGGCTGCTTGTTCTTGTAGGAGGCGGAGCTCTTGGTATAGCGGCGCGTTAAAGTAAGGTCCTCAAGGAAGGACGGGTCCAGAGATAGATCCAGATTCTGCAGCCGGAGCACTACGGAGCGGACGTGCTCTACTGCCTCCTCCACCTTGCCCTCTTTGAGGACCAGCTCCAGACAGGTCTTGAGCGTCTTGGAGGTCAGACCGCACCAGTCGCGGCGCACCGTCTCCATGCCTCTCACCTTGATCTTATCCTTCCAGCCCTCGCCTATCCTCTCAAAGATCCAGAGGGCGTAACGCTTCTTGGCCAGGAAGATGCCGCGCCTGGCGAAGGCCTCGAAGACCAGCTCCATTGGAGCCGGAAGAGAGGCGGTGACCGTCTCAGCAATCTTTCTGCCGATAAGCTCGGCATCCTGCAGCGATATGGCCTGCGAGCCTGGCCCAGCGGGCCGCAGCCGCACAAAGACGCTGTCAGTATCGCCGTAGACCACAAAGAGGTCAAAGCATTTCTCTGCCGCCTTTCCGAAAGGCAGGGCATCCTTGAAGACCACCTCCCCGTCTATCACATAGGCCGAGCCGATCTCATCAATGATCTTCTTGGTGCGCAGAATGTTCTCCCTGCCAAATGAGGTCACGGCATTAGCCAGTGCCAGGCTGTAGAGCCGGGCGCGGGCGTATCCCGAGTAGCCGTAAAAGCTGTTGAGCAGGATCTTCATGGCGTTTTGCTTGGCATCCAAAAAGCGGCGCTCGTCTTCGCCTGCCTTCTTCATCAGATTTTTGGTTGCCGTTCTCTCATCGAGCAATTCCCGCAATACGGCAGGCATGATGCCCGGTGAGACCTGGGGGGAGACGAACCTGCCGCCCGAGGGAGCGGTTATGGTGCTTTCCCCTCTGCCAATCTTTGCCACGCCGTCACTATCTACCTCTAGTGAACCCGGTGTCAATACGGTTGTGTAGCAAAGGTTATGGGCCATCATAATGGTGGGATAAAGGGACTTGTAGTCTAATATGACCACGTCCTCCACCAGCCCCTTCTCCGGCACCAGGACGGCTCCCCCTTTCAGGCCCTCGTTCTCCACATAGCGTTCATCCGACACCTCTGCATCGGGCTTGGGCGGCACCACCCTGCCCCGCTCGCGAAAGCGGCGCATGAGCAGGTTCTCCACCATGCCTGACTGCCCGCCGTTCACAACGTCCTGCAGCAATGAGCCGCTGGCCCGGGAGAGAGCGATGTACTTGTCCATGAGCCGCAGGTCAAGAAGCATGTGCATAGCCAGCACGGCATCTCTTCGCGAGTAGCTGATGAAACGGGATAGACCTTTGCCACTCTGTGCCCAGAGGCCCTCAATCTCTTTGGGGTCCACATCGTACTTCTCCATTTTGAGAAGCTCGGCGGCCGCGTTTCGAAGGGTGTACTGCTTGAGGCTGTAGGAGGAGCGGATAATGGGCAAGAGGTCCACCACCACCCGACCGGTAATGGAGACGTCGGTTCTGCTTACGATCTTTCTTATGTACCAGGAGTTGTTGTCCCGGCCCACTCGCGCCTCCAAGTGATTTTGCCTGCACCTCTCCTGCAGGTAGGGAAAATCGAACTCATTGGAGTTGTAGCCGGCCAGGATATCCGGATTGTAATCTCGGACGATTGCTACAAACTGGGCTAAGAGGTCGTACTCATCCTGACAGGCTCTGGTGTCAGAGCGTGGGCAGTCGATATTCTTTCCCACCAGCACCAGGGTCCCATTGCCCTGATATTTTGGCTCAAAGGCCATGCTGATCAAAATGACGGGCGACTTTTCCGCCTTGGGCATCTCCCCCTGATCGGGCAGGCACTCGATATCAAAGCTCATAAAGCGCAGCGGTGCATTGGTCTCATGCTGCACCGGATGCAGTGCCTCAACGTGTATCGGCGGTAGGGCCGAGGCAGAAGAGGCGGTCCCCGCTGCGGCACCGCCGCCGCCCACAGCCCATTCCGGAATGGGGGCCTCCACCCATCCCATGCCGCCTAAAGAGCGGTCGATAAGAAACCTGTTCTTGAAGAGAATGTCCGTCTCGTAGACGGCCTTGATGCCGGTCACCTCTTTGGCCCTTTCCCTGAGACTTCTCACCTCTTTGGGGTCGTGGGTGGTGATCTTGAGCATCTTCTGGGGGGTGGTCTGAAAGCCGATAGGCAAAAAGCGCTCCACCTCCTCTACCTCCAATCCCTGTGCTAAAAGATCCTCTAGGGCGCTCCTTCTAAGGTTTTCCTCCACGCCTGCATAAAAGTAGGGGCGAAAGCCTGCCACACGGCAGGTAACGCTTTTTCCCTGTGGGGTGGTGCCGAAGAGCTGCACCAGAGGATTTCTATCAGAATCATAGGTGTAGTTGGCGTCCAGGATCTGGAAGATCATTATTTATAAATGGAAATTTCGGCTTAAATAGGTAATTGTGCCGGGAGCATCAAAGCTAAATATGTACATGGAATACAATAATGTTGGATAGTTGCCGAGTGAAAAACGATGACAAGAAAGATAGGTTTTAATAATACTATTAATCTATATTTTATAATTATACTATTAATTCTTCTCGCATCCCAGTCCTTTACAGCTTTGTCATCTGCGGCGGCCGATAATTCGGCACTCACGAATTTTATATCTCAGAATGAGGACCCACGAATGGGCGTGAAGGATCTTGCATTCCTTTTGGTCACACATGATTTTGACGCCTTTCCTAAAAAAGACCATGTCGAAGTCCAAATAGATGGTAGCGTCTACAGGTTGGTGCCTAATGGTCAATATCCTGGACTGGCCAATGTAACCGCTGCTTCTCTATGAATGAACCGGTTTAGAAAAATAAAGAGAAGTAATAAGTATTGCAAGTATAACTAATTGGTGAGGAGATTAAAATTATGCAAGCCTTGGTAAAATTCGTTATCGGATTTCTTCTGATCGCTTTTCTGGTTGCGGGTTCTTTAGCAGCTGAAGAAAAGACATCTAAGCAAATTCTAATTCTTGCCTCTTATAATCCCGGCTTGAGGTGGACAGATTCCATTGGCAGCGAGATAGAAAATCAATTAGCTATATTCTATCCCTCCGCAGATTTCTCTTTTGAGTATATGGACACCAAGAAGCAGGCACCCACAAAGACTCGCCTGGCTGAATTGGTGGAATTATATCAAAATAAGTACAAGAATCGCCACTTCGACGTGATCATCTGTTCGGATGACGATGCCTTCCAGTTCCTGCGTAGCAACAGAGACGAGCTGTTCCCAGGCAGCCCGGTGGTCTTTTGCGGAGTAAACTTCTTCATAGACATGATGCTGGCCGGCAAGAAAGATTTCACGGGCGTAGTGGAGGCGTTCGATCTACCAGGCACCCTTTCTCTGATGCAAAGCCTGCATCCTAATACAAAGCAAATCGTTATGGTAAACGACAAAACCGCCACAGGCAAGGCCAACCAGGAGGTCGTGAACCAGACCCTTCCCAATTTTAAAACAAATATAAGCTTCACCATTTGGGATAACATGACGGTAGAGGAGCTGCAAAGGAATGCGTCTCTCCTTACGGAAGGTAGTTTGCTTCTCCTCTTAAATTACAATCGCGACCGAGTGGGAAGAGTTCTGACTCATGAGGAGAGCGCATGGCTTCTTCGAAGCGCGAGCGCTGTTCCAATTTA
>JAABPZ010000049.1 GCA_011391755.1 Methanothrix sp.
GGGGGAGAGAACGCCGTCAAACTGCAGCCTGCCCCGGGGCGGCTTGTAAAATGAGACTTCGGTTCCCACCGGAGCCGAAGACAGGGCGATCTGCTGCATGGCCTCCAGCAGCCTTCCCGGCGCCTCCGCCTCCTTTATTACTATCTTGCTCTCGGAGCGGACCAGCAATGAGCGCGCCGCTATGATCTCGCCAATGTCCATGGCGAGACTTTGCGGCTCCACGAGCTGCCCTGGGCTGCCGCCCGCAGGCACCATGGGCCCGGCTCTTACCAGTGGATAGCCGTGCCTGCCCACGAAGACCTCGGGCGGGGACATGCCCTCCAGGCTCTTGCCGATGCGGGGCAGGGCCGCCGTCTCCTCCAGGCGGCGCAGTATGGGGCAGACGGGCCGACCGCACAGCCCCCGGCCTTTGCAGGTGATGCATTTCATTATATTCTGTCCTTATTCTCTATGCAGCAAGGCCCTTATAGGTTATATCACTATTATCCTCTTGATGACAGACAGGTTGATCCCGGCTATTGCTCAGGACGCCAAGACTGGCGAGGTGCTCATGCTGGCCTATATGAACGACGAGGCACTGGCCAAAACCAAAGAGACGGGCAAGGCCCACTACTGGTCCCGCTCGCGAAAGAAGCTCTGGCTGAAGGGCGAGTCCTCCGGGCATTTTCAGCGGGTTTTGGAGATCAGGATCGACTGCGACGAGGATGCCGTTCTCCTGTTAATTGAGCAGGAGGGGGGAGCGTGCCATACCGGCTACAGGTCCTGCTTCTACCGCACCCTGGAAGGCATTATTGTGGGCGAGAAGGTCTTTGATCCCGAGGATGTCTATTGATGACCGAAGCCAAGGCGAAAAAGGGGGAAGGAGGTGGAGACCGTGGAGCAAAGTCATGCTGCAAATCCTACCCGCTTTACGACAATCCCCTGCTCAGGGCCGAGGCTCGCCTGCAAGAGGGGGCGACGCAGGCCCTGGTGAAAGTTGATGCCCATGGCCCTCTGGCCCATCTGCCTCTCGTCAAGTCCGCACTGCAGATGTTTGACGGACAGATTGCAGCCCGTGCAGACTCTGAAAAGCTCTGCCTCTCTACCTGGATTCCGCCCATCCCCAGCCGGGCCTTTTCCCGGTTGGCCGACAGCCGGTTGTGGGCCCTTTTGGGCAGGCGTACCCCGGACCAGGTGACCATCTCCATCACCGAGGAGTGCCCCAATCGCTGCGCTCACTGCGCCTTGCCAAATTCCGGAAACAAGCTTTGCCTCGCTCCTCACACCGTCAAAGAGATCATCGGTCAAGTTCTGGACATGGGAACCACGCTGGTCATATTCGATGGGGGAGAGCCGGCCCTCTACATGGAGCTGCCGGAGCTGGTGGCGTCTGTAGACGATCGAGCAGTCTCCACCCTCTTCACCTCCGGGGCGGGCTTTACGGCCGCGCTCGCGCGCCGGCTGAAGGAGGCGGGGCTTTATGCAGTCAACGTGAGCCTGGACAGCTCCCTCGAGGCGGAGCATGATGCCATGCGCGGGCGGGAGGGCGTCTTTTCCGAGGCCATGCAGGCCATGGAAAATGCCCTTGCTGCCGGCCTGCTGGTGGACCTCTACGTGGTCTTGCGCCGGGAGAACATGTCTCATCTCTGCGACTTCCATGAGCTTGCTCGCCGCATGAAAGTGCACGAGCTGACCTTCTTTGAGGTGGTCTGTACCGGTCGCTGGTCGGAGCGGCAAAACATCGCCCTTCTGCCCGCCGATCATGCCCGGTTGGAGGACTTTGTCAGAAACGCCGGCAGCGCGGGAGCGCCGCGCATTTTTTCCGTTCCCGAGGCCTACAAGAGCTTCGGCTGCTTTGCCGCCACCAGTTGGATGCACATAACGCCGGCCGGGGAGGTCTATCCCTGTTCCTGCTATCCAGAGTCCTGGGGCAGCATCTTCGAGGAGCCCCTCAAAAAAATCTGGAGGCGCATGGGGGCTTTCCCCTACAAAAAGAGCAAAGTATGTCCTATGAGAAAATAAGGCGTTTTAATACCGATTTTGGGATGAATTGCTCGGCAATGAAGCGTTTAAAATCCGATTCAAGTTAAACTAAATTTTCCAGGCGATTTTTCGATCAATAAATCTATATAGGACATTAATAATGAACAATGTTGATCGAATTATGGATTTGACACCTGTTCAAAGAGACATCTTAACCGCATTGATCAACATTCACCGTGTTGAAGGGCGAGCAGTGAAGGGCGAGGAGATTGCCGAGCTGATAGACCGAAATCCCGGCACCATCCGAAATCAGATGCAATCCCTCAAAGCCTTGAACCTGGTGGAAGGCGTGCCTGGTCCCAAGGGCGGGTACAGGGCTACGGGCGCTGCCTTCGAGGCGCTTAATATCGAAGCCACGGGAGATGTAGTAACCGTCCCGGTAATTCGCAATGGTGTGATGATGGAGGGCACCACGGCCAGCGAGATCATCTTCAACAAGGTCATGCACTCGCAGCAATGTGACGGCGTGGTACGCATCATCGGCAACATCAGGGAATTCAACGTGGGAGACTGCATTGAGGTTGGGCCAACGCCAGTAAACAAGCTCTATATCCGGGGCAAAGTAACGGGCAGGGACGACACCATGAGCCGGCTCATTTTCCATATCGAGGAGATGATATCCGTGCCCAAAGTTGCCGTTAAAGGGATCGCGCGGCGCGCCGTACACATACCGGCAAACGCCTCTTTGCAGGAGGCATCGCGCATACTGGTGCACAACGGTGTCTCTGAGGCCCTGGTGGATGACAGCTCACCGGGATTGATCAACATGGCTGACATCACCCGCGCCGTGGCGGACGGCAGGACCAATCAGGAAGCCAGGGAGATCATGACCCGCGGCTTTTTGACCATCGACTCCGAGGAGCCCATCTACGAGGCCATCAAGATGCTGGGCCGGACGGGCGCCAGCCAGCTGGTCGTCACCGAGCAAGGAGCCATGTGGGGCATCGTCTCACCCGGCGACCTGGTAAAGACCCTTACTCCCGCCTGATTTCCGTTCCCGTGTGCCCTCCCAGGGCACCTTTTTTCAAGTTTTCTATTTGGCTGCCCAGAACGATAGCTGTGGGGATCGAGCTTCTTTCGATGATCTTGGCAGCCAGAGGATCGACGGGCGAGCGTGAGCCGGCCTTCATCTCCGTGCCGGCAGCCATCCGGGCCAGCGCCTGGAAGGACATGCGCACGAGCTTCTTGGCAGCGGGGTCCTTCTCCGGATCAGCGGTGTAGACGCCATCCACCGAGGTGGCGACGACGAGCTTGTCGGCGTGCACGTACTCCGCCAAGAGAGCGGCGACGGCGTCTGTGGTCTGGCCCACGGCCACGCCGCCCATTACTACGATCTTGCCGGGCCGGGCCAGCCGGGCTGCGCCGGCGTAGCTGTCCGGGATCTCCTGAGGCGCAGAGTCGCCCAGGGCGGCCACGAGCAGCGCCGAGTTGAGCTTGGTAGCGCCAATGCCGATGGTGTCGCAGAACATCTCGCTGGCGCCCAGGGCGCGGGCCTTTTCGATGTACTCGCGGGCGATCCTGCCGCCGCCTACTACTACGAAGATCTGGTGCTCCTGGGCCAGCTCTTTGAGGGCCTGGGCGTACTCGCGCAGGCTTTGGGCATCGCGGCCTGCCAGAATGGAGCCGCCGAGAGAATAGACGAATATCATTGGGAGGTACAGATTCTGGGATGAATAAAAAGGTTGCCCGTTTGGGGATATTGAAGAACAAGGTAGCGGTTTATTTCTCCCACATTTTGATCTGTTCTTTCACTACCTTTGCGTTGGGGCTTTCTATTTGCTCGAATATAGTAAGAGCTTCTCTTGAAAGCTTGATAGCTTCTGCTTTCTTGTCGAGCCAGTGCAATAAATTGCCCATGTTGAATAGTTGGTTTCCTTCGCCTCGTCGATTGCCAATCTCGCGTGCGATCTTCAGGGCCTGCTCGTAGCATTCGATGGCCTCTCTGGGTTCACCCAGACGATAGTAGGCATTCCCCAGGTTGCCTAATTGTGATCCTTCGCCTCGTCGATCGCCAATCTCGCGTGCGATCTTCAGGCCCTGCTCGTAGTATTCGATGGCCTTTATGGTTTCCCCCAGATGAGAGTAGGCAAGCCCCAGATTACCCAGGTGTGATCCTTCAACCCATCGGTCACCAATCTCTCGCGAGATCTTCAGGGCCTGCTCGTAGTATTCAATTGCCTTTCTGGGCTCATCCAGATCAGAGTAGGCAAGCCCCAGATTGCCCAGGTCGGATCCTTCGCCTCGTCGATTGCCAATCTCGCGTGCGATCTTGAGTGCCTGCTCGCAGTATTCAATGGCCTTTCGGATCTCACCCAGATCAGAGTAGGCAAGCCCCAGATTGCCCAGGTCGGCTCCTTCGCCCATTCTGTCTCCGATCTCGCGTGCGATCTTCAGGGCCTGCTCGTGGTATTCAATTGCCTTTCTGGGCTCACCCAAATTGAAGTAGGTAATCCCCAGATTGCCCAGGTGTGATCCTTCAACCTGTCGGTCGCCAATCTCTCGCGAGATCTTCAAGGCCAGCTCGTAGTATTCAATTGCCTTTCTGGGCTCACCCAGATCAGAGTAGGCAAGCCCCAGGTTGCCCAGGTGGTTTCCCTCCATAACCCTATCCTTTGAAAGCCTGGCAGCATTCAGTCCAGCCTTTAGCCAAGGGAGCCTCTGTTGAGGAATAAGACGCAGATCCAGAACATTTGCTCCTATAAAGGGGTAGGCTTTACACAGCTCGATCGCTGATGAGTTGACTTCCAAGTTCCTTTCAGCCCATGACTGCCCGGCCAGGATGTTCATCTTCTCATAATCGAATAACATAAGACCTGCCAGGAAGTTATCTTTGCCACGTCTGAAAATCCCATCTGCTATTGCCAAGAGATTCCTGTAATACTCAGCATGACGTTGCAGCGCCAAATCGGAAACTGTATGATCCAGTTGATATGCAGAGAAGACTCGCGCCAGATCGTGCAGCTTGTAGCGTCCTCCTTCGCCCGTGGCTGAAGGCAAGAAGTCCACCAGGCTCCACTTTGCAAGCTCGCACAGAGCGTCTTCTGCGGGAATTTGTTCTATCTCCCAGACCGCAGCCGCTCCCAATAGATCAAAGTCAGCGGGAAAGACGGAGAGCAGAGACCACAGCCTTTGCAGCTCCGGGGTGAGAAGCTCGTAGCTCGTGCTGAAGGAGGCTTCCACCAGCTCTAGACGCTTCCTGGCATCCCCTAATCTATTCACATAATCGGACACGCGGATATTCGGCTTCTCTTTTAGAGCATAAGCAGCATTTCGCAGGGCAATAGGCAGGCAGCCGCACAGCTTGGCCAGCTCCCCGGCATGATCACCGATACGCCCGGCGATCTCCAGGAGGAGCTTCTTGGCGTCTTCCAGGGGCAGAACGTCAAGGTCCTTCTCTTTCAGGCCGGGCAGAGCAAACTTATTGCGGGAGGTGATGAGAACAGCTGAGCCTGCTGGTGGCATTAGCGGCTCCACCTGCTCTCGGCTGGCGGCATTGTCCAGCAGGATCAGGGCTTTCTTGCCAGAGAGGACTGATTGATAAAGGCCGCTCAGGCCGTTTAGGTCTTCAGGAAGGGTGACATCAACTCCTCTGTAGGAACGAATAATGTGAGCCATGGCATCTTCAGGCTTCAGCGGGATCTTGCTCGTGCCCAGCATGTTCAAGAAGAACTGGCCATCGGGAAAACGATCCTTGAGCTTGGCGGCGAAAGCCAACGCTAATTCCGTCTTGCCAATCCCACCCATCCCACGAAGTCCAGTGATGGTCGCACCTCGGTCGAAGTTGGCTATGAGCTCTTTCAGCTCCTCTTCTCTGCCGACAAAATCGCTGATATGGGGCTGAATTCGCGGGATCGGCAACTTCTCAGACTCCCCGATGATTACCTTATCGATAAATTGCTGACTCACTGGGCCGTTGGGCTTGTTTATCAGTCCAATTCGATTGTCTCCGGCATCCCCGCCGTATGATGTCGGTCCGTCGAAATTTCCAGAGAGTACATCTCCCGGGATGCCTCCTTGTTCTGGCTTATCCGATTTGCGTATTTGCCATACCATAATCAAAAATGGGAATACTGTGGCAACAAAACCGAGAGCGACAAACAGCGGATTATCTTTGATCTCAGGATGCAAATACAGGGCCACCACTAATGCTGTTATTACTACCAGCAGAAAAATTGCCACCAGAATTATGGCCAGATTTCTCTTTAGCCTCGTGGGCAGCTCACCGGTCTTGATATCGCTGCTCAAGTCTAAAAATGTTTGGCCCAATGGCCGAGATTAGCAAGCCTTCGGAGTATATCCAAAAAAGGACGGCAAGATCCTTTAGATCTTATCCAGAGCCTTGACTACCTCGCCGAAGATGGTCTCGATATCGCCCCCACCAAGCACGGTGGCGACGATGCCCCTCTTGCTGTAGTAGTCGATGAGCGGCTGGGTCTGGGCATGGTAGGCAGTCAGTCTCTGCTTGACTGTGGCCTTGTTATCGTCTGCCCTCTGGTACAGCTCGCCGCCCCAGGCATCGCATTTTCCTGCAACCTTTGGCTTATTGAAAGTAACGTGGTAGGTCGCGCCGCACTTGCACATCCTTCTGCCTGGGGCAATGGTCCGGGGGAAGCCGTCCAGCATCCTGCGCCCAAAACGTCGTCATTGGCCAGGCGATCTCTGAGGGAAAATCCTCGATTTTTTGGCCCCTTGACATATCAGAACCCTCCCTCATCAATTGAGGAAATTATCCGGTTCGACCGTAATTATGACAGGGGTACGATTCATCCCCAAACTTCAGGCTGGGAAGGAAGTCACGAAAAAATTATAATGACATGCTAGCCGAATGCAGCCAAAATATATATGCTCACTGAGATTACACAAGTGCTGCGAGGGAGATTATGACCTTAATCGTGCTCAACTTCAAGACCTATCGTGAATCGACCGGCTCGGAAGCGCTACGCCTGGCGGAGATCTGCGAGGACATTTCCCGGGATTATTCCGTGCAAATCGTAGTTGTGCCCCAGGTAGCCGATATCCAGACCATCTCAAAAGCCGTAAAGATACCGGTCTATGCTCAGCATGTAGACGGAGTTTTATATGGCGGCTTTACGGGCCATGTGACTGCTGCATCCTTGAAAGCTGCGGGAGCTGTCGGATCTCTCATCAACCACTCCGAGCGAAGGCTCAAGCTGGCTGATATTGAAGCCTCCATCTCCGCCTGCCGCCAGGTCGATCTAAAGACGATCGTCTGTACCAACAACGTGGCCACAACCCGTGCCTCGGCTGCACTGGAGCCGGACTATGTGGCTGTGGAGCCGCCCGAGTTGATCGGCAGCGGCATTCCTGTATCCAAGGCCAATCCACTGGTCATTTCACAGTCCGTTGATGCCGTCAAACGAATTGCTCCGAATGTTGGTGTGCTCTGCGGTGCGGGAATAACCCACGGCGAAGATCTGAAAAGCGCTCTAGAGCTGGGATCGGTGGGGGTCTTGCTCGCTTCCGGAATTATCAAGGCAAAAGACCAGCGCAAGGCTTTGGAAGACCTGGTGACGGGAGCCAGAAAATGATCGCGGTGCACGTTCGTATCTCAGGTCGAGTGCAGGGTGTTTTCTATCGTGCCTTTACTCAAGAGCGGGCCCGGGCTCTGGGGGTGAATGGCTTTGTGAGAAACATTCCAGGCGGTGGAGTGGAGGCTATGCTGGAGGGAGAGAGAAAGAGCGTAGGAGAATTGCTCAAAGCCATGAAGTCTGGACCCAGTGGAGCCATAATCCTGGGGATGGAGTTCTCCGAGTTGGAAAGCAAAGGGTACGAGGATTTTGAAATAAAATAGGATGTGATCTCATGCTTACCGTCAACAGATACAAATGCTGCTACTGCGGTGCCTGCGTCGGAGTCTGCCCGACATGTGCCCTGGAGCTGGTGGAGACCTGGCTCGAGGTCTCGGCAGAGTGTAAAGAGTGCAGCCTGTGCACCAAGATATGTCCAGTGGGAGCCCTGGAGGTCAAAGCATGAAGTGCGACTTGATCGTGGTAGGAGGGGGGCCGGGCGGATCAATGGCCGCCAAGACGGCCGCTCAGGCCGGCCTCAAGGTCGTCATGCTGGAAAAACGCCAGGAGATCGGCGATCCGGTGCGCTGTGCGGAGGGCGTTAGCAAGAGGGCCTTATGCCGCATGATGTTGCCCGAGCCGGAATGGATATCTTCCGAGGTAAAGGGCGCTAGAATCTATGCACCGGACGGGACGAGCATCGTCATGTCCGAGGACAAGAGCGGCGACGAGGTGGGCTACGTCCTGGAGAGGAAGATCTTCGATCGAGGCCTGGCCATGCAGGCTGCCCAGGCGGGGGCCAAGATCTTTGTTAAGACCAGGGCTTTGGGTCTGCTAAAGAAGGACGGAGTCATTTGTGGAGTGTCCGCACTTCGTTTGGGCGAGCCCCTGCAGATCGAGGCGCCCCTGATCATCGGTGCGGACGGAGTGGAGTCCAAGGTGGGACGCTGGGCAGGTATTGATACCACCTTGAAGCTGCAAGATATCGAATCTTGCGCCC
>JAABPZ010000050.1 GCA_011391755.1 Methanothrix sp.
GGCATATTGGTGCTCTCCAATGACAATATCATCCGAAAAAATATGGCCAGCGGCAGCGGTAATGCCGGTATTCTCCTTGTGAATTGCAGCAACAACACCGTCTTTGACAATGTTGTTCAGGGAAACGGCAACGAGGGGCTTTTGCTGGAGAACGCCAGTTTTAATAGGCTGGAAAAAAATGAGGTAAGCGATAACCGCTACGGATGCAAGATGGTTGGCAGCCGGGAAAACGTGATTTTGGGAAATACCTTCTTGCAGAACAGATTTGATGCCATCAATTTAAAGGATTGCCACGCCAATCTCATAGATGGAAATTATGCAGCAGGAAGCGACAGTGCACTGGTTTTGGATAGCAGCCGCGACAACATCGTGCAGAGGAACGATTTTGTAGGAAACGAAAAAGGCATCTATCTTTCATATCTTGGCACGGGCAAAGATGTGCAGTCCAAGGGAAAGGGCGTGGTCATATCCTATAACAGCATGCCCTCTTCGGAGAGCGTCTCCACCAACAATTCCATTTATCTGAACAATCTCTCCAACCAGAAAAATGCCCGTGATGATAGCCTCAATAACTGGGATAATGGTATTGTGGGCAATAACTACAGCGATTTCAATGATCCTGCCGAAGGCTGCAAGGGCATCAAGATTTGCGACGCTGAGATGTCGGTCCCCGGGGGCCCCAGCGTGGACCGCTACCCAAAGGCAACTCCCGTCCCGGTTCTCGGTCGATCCACGGGCCCAGGAGGAGCGGCTCTGCAGCTTTCCGGCAAGAGCTATCTTCCCGGCGGCAGGATGGATTTGAACTTCACAGCACCCGTGGGAGCGGAGGTTTGGGTGGGGCGGGCCGCGGCCTCGGGCCAGAAGGATGGGCAAGAAGATCTCTATTTAGGGCAGAATATCTCAGGGGATGCCTGGCTCACCGCCCCAGAAGAGGAGGGCTCCTATCTGCTGGCCATGCATGATCGGAACGGCACAACGGTTCTGTCCCTGCCCTTCAATGTGACGATGCCAGTGCTTTCTGCAAGCCCGGAGACGGTGTACACTTGTGAGAAGATCATCGTCACCTTCCAGGGGGCTTTGGGCAGGAAGGATGACTGGATCGGCATGTACCGGGATGGTTCTTCGGATGCTGCCGTGCGGCAGACGCTAGGTAGCAAAGATAGGGGAAATGCCACGTTCTCCGCTCCTGATGCGGGCAGCTACCTATTCAAGATGTTTGCAAGCGGAGCCGATATCCCTCTGGCAAGAAGTAATGCCGTTGAGGTGAAGCCGAATGCCGGCCATAAGGTGATTGCAGAGCCATCCCAGGTAGCTGCGGGCGGATTGGTTACCATCACCTTCTGGGGCGCGGCTCCGGCCAGCGTGATCGGCATGTATGGCATGACCCGGCCGGACAAATTCGACCTGGGAAAAATATCAACAGGAGGGCGAAGCTGTGGCAGCATGGTCAGGCGGCTTCCCGCAGCGCCCGGCCAGTACGACTTCCGCATGTTCCAGGATGATATCAACCGGCCGCTTCTGGCCCAGAGCAATGTGGTGACGGTGTCATAAGGCCATGATTGTGAACGGCTGACCGCTCTTCGCGGCTTCACGTGAGATTCATCCGGGTACAGTTTCACGCGAAGCCGCGAAGCCGCGAAGTCAAAACATTGGTTTATTTCAGCCTTGCTGTTAGATTTCATGAATCGAATGGATACTGAATTAAATGGTTTATAAAGAATGTAATTTGCGGGCAGGAGTATATAAAGTCCAAACATTCGGGACTACACAGTACTCCTCTGGCCCGTAGAATTGGTAAGGTCGCCGGTAAGGTCCAGGATCCGGGCAGCGTTTCCCCTTCCCCCGCACTTATCCGGGATTCTTTCCTCGCCGTCCAGCAACAGATCGGCAATTAGAGCCATGGCCCAATTGTACTGGGCCGAGGAGCTCTTCTGATCGTCGGCTGGGTCCTATCTGTGCATTTCAGGAGTGCTCGTCATCGCCCTTAATCTGCACATGCGTCTCTTTCTTGTGGGTCAAGCCCTCCAAGAGCTTGGGCACGGCCTCGGCCACGTGCTCTATTAACGTGTGTTGGGCCTCCTTCAGCCGCTCTACTCGCACACCATCCTGGTCGATTATTATCACGGCAACCGGCTTCATCCCCAGGCCTCCCCCGCCGCCGTTTCCGCCCGGATTGTCCGCCTTTCCCGCGCCGGAACCTGCCCCAAAACCCATGCCCACGCTCATCAGGGGGATAACGGTCTTGCCCTCCACGGTGACCGGATCGCCTACGCAGGTCCGGGCGGATAAGGCATTTTGCATCTCCCCGGTTATGGTTTTCAGTATTTCGGTCAGTTCTTGCATCTTCTCACTACCTGCCAATGGTTTCACACTCCTGGAAATAATAGTCAGGGATGGATGAAAAAGCTTTCTTCTTCTCCTTGAACTTTATCAGGGCGGTGAGAAGGTCATTGTAGGGAGTGGAGATACCATAAGCTCTGGCATACTGGGAGATGGCCCCATTCAGAGCATCGATCTCTGTTTGCCGTCCCAACAGAATATCCTGCAGCATGCTGGCCCGGTGGCCCGCTGTGGGGGGGAGTTGCCTTTCCAGCAGATAATGGTAATACTCATCTGCATCCTGATAAGAAACCGCTACCCCTTTGGCCTTCATCACCAGAAAGATCTCCTCAATAATGACCTTGATGATGTCTCTCGTCTCTGCATATTCCCCCAATCTTCCGTAAGATACCTCAAGCAATGCGCCCAGCGGGTTCAGGGAGCAATTGTAGAGCACCTTTCCCCAGATAGCCGCCCAAATTTCATCCTTGCTCACAATTTTGCAGGGAATGCCGGAGAGGGAGAGATCCGACTGCAATGCCACTAAAAGCGGCTGGTTCACAGGCAGAAATGGCTCGCCCAGCAAGACATCGTCGGCGTTGACGGTGACCCGAGCGTGGCCCGGATCAAGAATCTCAGCGCCAAAGATGACCCGTCCACCCACAGTGCGATCTTCTCCCACCTGACGGGCGATGGCCTCCCAGTTGTTCAGGCCGTTTTGCATGGAGACCATGATGCCGTCCTCTTTGAGCAAAGATGCTGCATCGAGCGCTGCTGCATCGGTGTCCTTTGATTTTACACAGAGCAGGATGATGGAAAATTGCGTTTTCGGAGGCAGGGTGGAAAGAATCTCGGTCTCTTGCGCCGGAACAATGTGTTCTCCCCAGATGCCCGTGATCCTCAATCCCTTCTCCGAAAAGATCCGAAAATGCTCGCCTCTGCCGGCGTAGGTCACACTTCGACCGATTTTGTGCAAAAACGCGCCAAGAACGCTGCCTATGGCTCCTGCGCCGTAGATGAGATAGTCCGGGCTTATGCCTGGTTTCATAAACAGGAGAGAGGATTTGGTCCCATAAGAGGGTTTCGAAAAGCATAAATTTAAATATTTTCTAGAGGATATTTGTAAGTGTGATACGATGAGCGCAATATTTGGTGAGTTGCTGACCTTCCCGCAAGAGAAGGGACAGGAAGTCCAATTGGTAGTCAACGGTGATGAGTTTTATGCTCAATACGAGACACAAGAAGGCTACTCCGTAGTTTACGACAAGGAGCTGGGCTTATTCTGTTATGCCCTCCAAAAGGATGGAGCCTTTTTCTCCAGCAAAATTCCCATCAGCAAAAGCCCGCCTCCGGATCTGGAAAAACATCTGCAAGAAGCGGGCAGCGTTCGCCTGGCCAAAGCCGAACAGAGCGCCAAAAGAAAGTAAAAAGCAGTATCTATGAATGAGTTGAGGTTAGGTGGTCAGGTTTGTCCCGACCTCAATTTTGCCAGATCCTTTTGCATATCAGCACTCATTTTGGCGTTATCGAGTTTGCAAGCCGCAATCATGGGGAGTATCAGGTCATCATACTTCATTCCCACAAGATTTGCTCCACGTAGATCGACATTCACCAGTGCGGTCCTGTTTAAATCGGCATTCCCCAGATCCGCCCCGGAAAGATTTACATTTTCCAGGAAGACCGCATTAAATTTGGCATTTCGGAGGTTTGCGCCCTGAAGATCAACCTCATTAAGTATCATCCAATTCAAGCTTGCTGATCTCAACACAGCTCTTTGCATAACCGTTCCCCCTAAGTTCATGGATTCCAGGTTACACCCGGATAGGTCAGCACCGGATAAGTTGGCCCCATCCAGATCTGCTTTAACGATCTGGACACCCCCCAGATCTGCCTCAGACATATCTGCATCGCTAAGATCTGCATTGTCTAATTTTGTGTTTCGAAGGTTAGACTCATGTAATTTGGCCCTTGGCAAGTATGCCCTGGTGAAGTCCGAGTTGCTGAGATCACAGTAGCTCAGGTCGGCTCCAAATAACTCTGCTCTGGATAATTGACAATGCATAAGAGTGCTGCCTGCAAGATTGGCCCAATTTAGTCTGGCACCTACCAGGTTTGCTCCACTCAGATCAGCACCTTTCAGGAGAGCAAGGCTAAGATCAGCACCAAGAAGCCTGGCATCCGTCAGACGGGCACCGGTCAGATTGGCCCCACCAAGCAAGGCACCGGTAAGATCGGCCTGTTCAAGATAGGAGTTAGAGAGATCAGAATCCTCCAAATGCACTCTGGCTAAAACTGCGCCGGTAAGTCTTGCTTCAACAAGTCTAACTCGATGCATGAAGGCATTTTCCAGGTTCACGCCGGTTAGATTCGCCTGGAAAAGATCGGAGCCGTCCAGACGGGAAGCCATAAGATAAGATCCGGATAGGTTCGCACGGCTCAGGTTTGTATCGGTTAGGTTAGCAAAACCCAATTTTGATTTGACCAGCCTTGTGGCAACGAAATTTGCGCCAGAACAGCGCGACTCTGTGAAATCCGCACCGGATAGGTCTGCATGGGATAATGTGGCATTAATCAGGTTCGCCCCAACCAGGCTTGCTCCGCTCAGATTAGCCCCCCACAATAAGGAATTACGAAAGGTAGAACGATCCATGAGCGCCCTTATGAAGCGGGCTTCGCTCAGATTTGTGTCACTCATTTTCACGCCCCCTAAGCTGGCACCATCCAGGTTAGTATGAACCAGAGTTGAACGATCCGCAAAGGATTGATCCATAAATGAACTCGATAGGTCTGCACCATCCAGATTTGAGCCTGTTAAGTAGCAGCCCGCCAAGAAGGCACCCGTTAGATTCGCGTTGGTCAGATTTGAGCCGAACAAATTGCAGAGGGGCATGTAGGCACTCCTGAGATCGGCGCGGGAAAGATCGGAGCCATGAAAGTCTGTGTCTACCATAGTTGCTTCGCGGAGATTTGCTCCTACAAGCAAGGCATCGAAGATGCTGGATTGGTTCAAATAGGATCGACTTAGGTTCGTCCCGCGAAGATCTGATCCTTGCAGCTCGGAATGATTCAAGTGTGCCCCTGACAGGTTCATGCCGCTCAGGTTCATGCCCATGAGCAGGGCATGATCTTTGAACAGATTTTCTTCGATTGCTGATGAAACAAAAGATAGAAGAACGAAAAGCAAACACACCCATAAAACCAACCGTATCCCAGAAATCGCCATGATAATACTATCTGCACTACTACTATTAATTTTAATCTGGAGTGAACACCTGAAGAGTAGACAAGGAGATAAGCCACACCAATCCAGAAAAAAAGAAAGCGCCTATAATTTTGGCAGCTCGCCCACAACATTTGATTCGAGATAATACATCGTTTTCAGCTCTTCATCACGAATATTGGGGAATATAGCCAGTTTTTTCTGCACAATATCCTTTTGCTTCTCGTCTACAAAAGATCGGACATTGCCGGGAACCATTTTGCCGAAAGGTGCCAGCTTCACTCCGCCTTCCGCCAGGCCGTACCCCCATTCCTGGCCAGGACGAAAGTTCCAGGTCCCGTTATGCACAGATTCTGCAATATCGGTCATAATGGGTCCCATGTCCCAGGTTGCGCCCGTGAGGCATACGCGAGGAGAGAAACGGCCTACATCTGAGCCGGAAGATATGAAGTAAGTGCCCATCTCATCAGCCGTTTGACCCGTCGTATCAGAATTGGACGCATGGGTTATGATATCGCACCCCTTCTGGATAAGTGATAGGGCAACAGCCCGCTCTTTTCCAGGGTCGTACCAGTTTCCGATCCACTCCACATAAACCTTAGCATTGGGGTTGGAAGATGCGACTCCCCTGGCAAAGGCATTGAGGTAATTTATTACCAGGGATGTGGGAAGGGCTGCGGCAAGACCGATCTTATCTGTCTTGGTCATATTGCCGGCCACGATTCCAGCTAGATACATAGCCTCATACATCCGTTCGTAATAAACTCCGGCATTGGGGGCCAGTTTTTCTGTGCCCCCGCCCCACATGAAGATGACATCCGGATATTTTGGAGCGACTTCCTTGATTGCATTTATAAGGTCGTAGCTGTGACAGAATATAAGTTTAGATCCACTTTCGGCGCATTCTCTCAATATTCTTGGTGCATTAGCTGCGTCAGCATTCTCTATCTCGGAAAGTTTCACGTAAGGAAGTTCCTGGGCCATTTTGGATGCGCCCACGTGGCCCTCGTAAGCCCAGCCGTAGGTTCCAACCGGACCAGTTACGATCAGAGTCACATTAAATGAGTTATCAACTGCCGCACTGCAATCTCCAGTAAAGCCAACCAAGAGAATAGCACAAAGAATCACATTCCAAGCATATCTGCCCTTTTGAATTATCATCATCTCCTGAGCAAAGTTTGGTCAGGTCATCTCTCCTGACCGCAATTTTTCCAGATCCATCTCCAAATCCGCACTCATCTTGGCCCCATCCAGTTTGGACACCGCAAAAAAACCAAGGGCTATGGAATCATACTTGATTCCCTGCAAATTTGCACCCGTAAAATCAGCGTTTTCGAAGGCCGAGGTGTCAAAGACGGCACCACTCAGATCCGCGCCGGTAAAGTTGGTGTTATTCATATAGGTCTGGGCAAAACGGACCTTCTTTAGGTCGGCGCCGCTGAAATCTGCATCCAAAAAGTTCAGCAAAATCATGCTGGACGACATCAAGTTCGCCTTGCTCCAAACAGTTTCCTTAAGGGTCATGCCATAAATATAAGATTCCGTGAGGTCCGCCCCTGATAGGTCTGCATCATTTAGAAATACATTCACGAGTCGCGCCCGGCTCATTTGGGCATTCTTCAGATTTGCGCCGGTAAGGTCGGCGTAATCCAAGGTTACGTCCTTCAGAGTGCAACCGGACAGATTTGCCCTCACCAAATAGGCCCGAGTAAAGTCCGAACCGGTCAGGTCGCAATTACAAAGGTTGGCTCCAAAGAGTTCCGATCTGGTGAACTGGCAATCGGTGAGACTGCTGTCGCCCAGATCCACCCAGCTCATTTTGGCGCCCATCATGTTGGTCCTTGTCATATATTCACCATCCATGATAGAAAGGCTAAGATCAGCACCCAAGAGCCGGGCTCCATTCAAATTTGCGCCGGTCAGATTACTCCCGCTAAGCAATGCGCCGGTAAGATCGGCGTTTTCAAGATTGGAGTTCGACAGATCGGAATCTTCCAAATGCGCTCCGGGCAAACTGGCACCGGACAGATCGGCTCCGATAAGTCTCGTTTTGTGCATATGGGCTATTTCGAGATTTGCCCTTGAGAGGTTAGCTTTGGAGAGATCAGAGCCCTCCAAACCAGAAGATGCAAGATTAGATCCAGATAGGTTCGCCATGCTGAAGTTTGTATAAGTCATATTGGCAAACCCAATCTGGGAATTGATTAACAGGGACCCGACGAACTTTGCGCCATGACAGCTGCTCTCCGATATATCTGCACCGCTAAGATCTGCATCAGATAGATCCGCATCAATCATGTTAGCCCCAACCAGGTCCGCCCCGGACAGATTGGCACCTTTCAGGATCGCATCCTTCAGCATGACCCGCCTCATGTAGGCATTGGCCAGATTTGCCCCAGTCAGATTTGAGGCGCTGAGATTGGCGGCCATAAGATTGGCAGCAGAAAGGTTTGCATCTACCATTCTTGCACCAGACGCCCTGGCCTCTTCCAGATTGGCCTTGAATAGATTGGCACCTGTCATGTCCACAGCTATCAGGCCGGCTCCGACGAGATCTGCCTCTGATAGATTGGCCACCAACAGTCGCGAATTACGTAAGTTAGCCCGCCTTAAATAGGCTCGGAATAAGGAGGCTCTGGTAAGATCTGCTTCGAGAAAATCTACCGCGGTCAAGTTTGCCTGGTCCAGATTTGCACCCACCAGAATGGCATTTGGCAAACGGGTCTGGCCCAGGTCCGCCCCGCGAAGGTCCAGGCCGGTCAGATTCGAGCCGGTCATATCGGCACCAACAAGAT
>JAABPZ010000051.1 GCA_011391755.1 Methanothrix sp.
CAAAGACGACTAAATCTGTCCATTAATTCCCGCAAACAACAGATTTCATCCCGCTCCTTTGAGCAGAATGGGAAAATGCCTCCTCAATTCCGGCAAGATTCGTCCTCTTTGTTATGAGCCAGTCAGCCTTGATCTTGCCAGAGGTCAAAAGCTCTACAGCCTGCCGGTTTTGCCGGCTGCTACAGCCGTAGGCTCCGCTGATGGTCAGCTCATGGTAGTGAATGGAGCGTTGGTCGATCAGCTCTTCGTAGTTTCCAGGAGCTGGCCCAGAGAAGATGCAGATCCTTCCGCCGGGTGAGAGAAGCTTCAAAAGATCATTGTCCACCCGCACTTGTGGAGTGGCGGTGAGGATGACGTCCACGCCTGCTTTGCCGATCTCCTCGACCAGGACGTTTTTCCCGGACTCTTCCGCCGGATCGACAACCACAGCGTTTGTGTGCCTTTTCAGCAGGCGGATGCGGCCAGGCATTCTCTCTGCTACTATTATCGTCTCGGCTCCCTGAAGCTCAGCTAAAAGAGCATGCAGAGCGCCGATGGGCCCGCCGCCGTAGATGAGAACACGATCACCTCTGCAGACGCGGGCCTGTTCCTGGCCGTTAATGCAGCAAGCCAGAGGCTCCGCCAGAGCAACGAGAGCCGGTTTTGCTCCCTGGGGCAGCAGGTTAACGCCGCCGGAAAGGCTCTGCTCGGGCAGGGCTAAGAGCTGTGCAAAGCCTCCGTCGCAGTTGAATCCCATGATCCTGATGCTTGGGCAGCGATTGTCGGCTCCCCGCAGGCACGACCGACATTTTCCGCAGGCCAGGCCCGGCCAAACCTGTGCCAGGTCGCCTTTCGCCAGGGCTATGTCTGAATCGATCTCCACGATCCTGCCCACCATCTCATGCCCCAGCACGCGAGGATAAGCCAGGTCCCGGTGGCCCTGCTCTCTCATTTTGACATCCGTGCCGCATACATTGCAGGCTTTGATCTCCAGCAGGGCGCCGCCTTTAGGGCAGAGCGGATCGGGGATATCGCAAAGCTCCAGAACTCCCGGAGCCTTTAGAATCGCAGCTTTCATTTCTTGGGCAGCTCCACGGTCATGAGCACCCGGTCCGTCTCCTCGACCAGCTGCTTTTGCGTAAAGCCGTAAAGTCCGGCCAGAAGGCTGGCACCGCCCATGCCCACGCCCTCTTTGACGTAACCTTTTGCGTAGATCTGCACGCCCGGGATCTTGGAGTTCTCCAGTCCCGGGTCGGAGTAATAGTAAGGCCGGCCGGTCGATTCAACGATCTCCTTAAAGTTGGCCGTTTTGTCTTCCACGATATATTTGGTGGTAGCAATGGAGATGTCGCCCTCGATTTTCAGGGCTTTTGCCAGGGCCAGCACGGCGGCCATTTGCGTGCCACCGGCTAAGACCACCCGGCAGCCCTGCAGGCCCTGCATGAGGCCCAGAGCCGCGGCCATCATGGGGTCGCCCACCTGTTCGACCGCCCGCAGGGGTTCGCTCTTCAGGCTGCCAATTTTGATGCCGGCCCGCAAAAATGCGCTGGACACCACGCTCTGCTTGAGGGCAGTGGGATTGGACTGGAAGCTGCTGCTCACATTGACATCATAGCCCAGAGCCCAGAGAACGGCCATAGCCGTGGTCGTGCCTCCGGCGATGGATTCACCGATGATGACGCAGTCGGAGAGTTTGGCGAGCTTCTTTCCCAGCATGACGGCATTTTCGTAGAGGGCGATAGCGTCCGGCACGGCAGGCTCTTTGCGAATGTCGCTGCCCGCAGATCCGCCCAGCTCTGCATAGGGAATGGCCGGTTTCTTACGAAGGCCCGAGGCCACGAATAAGGAAGGTATGCCGGTCAGGTTCAGAGCGGCCTTGGTGACGATGGCGGGAGTGGGCGAGCCGCCCGGCGCTTCCGGTAGCTCGGGCATGGTGATGATGCGGTTGGTCTCCACCAGCTCGGCATCGGCGCCGGGGGTATAGTCGGTCAGCTCCGGCGTGGTTCCGGCAGCAGATAGGCCGGGAATCTTGCCGGTGTCGGTGTTGGAAATGATGCAGAGAAATAAAGGCCGCTGGGGGCGCGGCTCGAAATCGGGGTAGATCCAGTTTGGCATAATTTTAACCCTGGTCTGCACCTATATGAAACCAACGCCAGTGGACTTAATTTAACTAAACTTGCGTTGATCGGCACACAAGCAGGCTTTGGCGGAATGGAATGGAATGGAAAAATAAAAAAGGATCTAAATAATGCCTTTTGCCCTCAGGGCAGCCCGCATCTCTGTAACTTCCGATTGCAGCTTCTCGAACCTCTGTTCCAGATAGCCCTTCAGGTCCTTTCTGGTTTCCCGGACCTCTTCAAGCAGATTTTCCGAAGAATTGAGGTCCTCCTTTTGCAGTTCGATGGTCTCTTTTTGCAGTTCGATAGTATCCTTCTGCAATCCGATCATGGTATCCATCTTTCTGCCGAGATTTTCGTTCAGACCATTAACTGCACCAATGAGATTCTTCAGGTGGACTGCGGCGATATCCAGCCGGGAATCTGTCTCGCCTTTATCCACAAGCTTGTAGAATCTGGAAAAATCGCCTCTGGGCTCAGAGTATTCTCTTTCGATGGATGCGACCTGAATCAGACTGTTCTTAATGTTTATGGCTTCTTCAAACCATTTTAGTTTATCTTCGTCGCCTTCAGCTACTATTTTTACCCGGCCGTCATCGAGATTCTCGACCACTCCTTTCAGTCCCAGCATTCCGGCAAAATCGGTGACTTTTGCCCTGTATCCAGTCTTCTGGACACTGCCCGAGACATAAGCTACAAGCCTCTTCATATTCCTGCATTTTAGGAGTTCTTTATATTTGGCCTTATCGCTGCTATTGGTAATCTGTGTAGTCCCGTACAACTCTATTCTTCTTTCCCATGCCCCATTAATGGGTATATAAAGTCAAAGGTTTCGGGACTACACACTGGCATGCGCGGCATTTGTTGGGGAACCTTTTTCTCATTCAAAGCAAACAATTCAAGAGCTTTATTTGCCAGACGGTCTGTACGTTTCATAATTTGATCTCGGGTCCATTTATCGCAATTCTTAAGGTCCTCGTTCAAGAAAAGTCCATTATCGTATCCTCCTTTTTTCTCCTCAAAGCACTTGTTACTAAGCTCTTGGTTGATGCCTGAAAGCGTCAGGTTTCCAATGCGGTCTACGCATTCTTCTTGTATTTTCTTTGCCGAAGACTTATCTCCACCTGCGATCATGTTTTCCCAACACTGAGGGATGTTTTTACTTTGCGGGAAAATGTGCTCAATTGTCCAGACATACTGCTTGTGGTTTTCTTTCATCCTCCACATATCCAAAGGAAATTCTTTCTTCTTCCAATCACTTTGATTTTCCTTCCAATACGCTTCTGCGAGTGCACATAGGATAAAACGGGTAGCGGCAGAATTTTCAGAGTTGATAGGTTCCTTTAAATTTCTTAAAAAATCATCATCGCTGGAGGAAACTGAAAAAAGTTCATGTTTGATTAATTCAACTGTAGAATCTACCTCCAAGCCATCGATTTCATGTACATGCTCAATAGGATTTCAATTACTCGGCTTAAGGAGTAAATCCGAAATGTGTTTTCGCCCTTCCTAATTTGGGTCGTGTACTTTCTTAACTGAAAAATTTTATTACGATTTCATCAATTAATAAGTTGGGGTAGCGATAAATTCGAATCTTGATGTTTCACGATTTTGGTGCTGGCAGAAGGTATGACTGATCATGTATGGACTATCAAGAAGCTAATGGCATTCTGGATACCAATTCAATGATATGCGTACACGACCGGATTTCAAAGAATAGCAGGAAAATCGACATCTATTGTTATAAATCATGGGGCCACGGCGATTTGAACGCCGGTCACAGGACCCCCAGTCCTGTAGGATACCAGGCTACCCTATGGCCCCGCATGGCGCACCCTAGGATGCAGAGGTGGCATATAAGGATTTCCCACGGCCCGCGGACAAAGCTTTGCTTCCTCTCCGAGCCTCAGTGCTATCGGACTGTGATATTTTTTGCGGACGGGTGGCCAAAGGTGCAGAGCCCAAAAACATGTGCCAAAAGAGGGGACAAAAAACCCTGGACCATTGGGTCTTTTTTCGCCCCTCTTCCAATTCTTAATAATACTTGGGTTTGGGTGGCTCAGGCTGAGGATTCAATTGGTCAATTGGGTTCTTTGCCATCCCTATCTTTCCCATGGCATTTGGCATGATTCCAGAGTTTCTGATGCCGGATGCGTCTGCCAATACCCCAGTCGTAGCGCTGAAAGACATAAGTCCCACATCTGAGATCCAGGTGTGTCCGCTCTGAGACCGGACTACTGTATCAACCAGCGTGGAGAGGTCCAGGCGGTGGATCTCACTACCCCAATTGGCATAGTAAATGCTTCCATCCCGGTAAGCCATTCCGGTTATTGGAGCGTTATTGCTGGTGTAAATCCTGCTGACAGTTCCGCCGGATACTCGATAGATAGAGGCAGGTATCTGGTTTCCTGAGCTGAGGTAAAGATTGCCATCCTGGTCATGGATGAAATCTCCTGCCCAAAAACCATCGACATCAGAGAGCCTCACAGTATAATAGGGAGTTGCAGCTCCTCCGGATAAGAGGTAGATCTGACCGTCTGCGCCAGCTCCGCGAGACTCGCTAAAATAGACTTCGAGTCCGCCGGAAGCAGTTGGGTGGTATTCCAGGTCCCTGATATAAGTGCTATGCGTGTAGGCTACCTGATCCGTAGTAGTCCAGGTCCCGCCTGTGGTCCTTGTGGCCAGGTAGATCTTATTATCATTAGCATTCACATAGTATAGCTTCTCTGGCACATAAGGATGGAAGGCAAAGGTGTAGATGTTTCCGGACGGGCGGGCGAAATAAACATTCTCACTTCCGCTCATAGCAGATGAGTAAACCTTTCCTGGGTTTTCCATTGCATCTGCGAAATAGACTGTGGCCGGACCCTGTCCCATAGCTGCAATTGACGTCAGAGATATAAAAAAAATTAGCAATAGCAGTATCTTTACTGGAGCTGAAATTCGATTCATTTTAACATCCCTTCTGATCGAGATATTAATAGTAAATGATGATATATAAATTTATTCTTGATAGATCTATTATCCTCTATTCTTCACTCCCACATACATCATCCATCCGCCCACCAGCACTGTCATTCCAAAGAGCACCAGGCTTTGCAGTCCCATGCCGTTGGGCAGATCGAATATGACCACCGCGCCCATGATCACGCTGCCGGCGCCAAGGAGAATCACACCAAGCCTTGCCGAGATGAGATAGGTTATGAAGCCGAGAGCGATGAGGGCCGCGGCAATCAATAGCGGCGTTGAAAATAATGGGATGGACAGATTCATGATTTCCCCGTCCTTTTGCTGCATACTTATAGTTTCTTATAAGTTCGCCATCTATTTACCCAAGTATCTCCCAAGGGTCGGTGATGAAGCGTATTTACATGGATCACTCTGCCACCACTCCCGTGGCACCCGATGTATTGCAGGCCATGCTGCCCTACCTTTCCGATAAGTTCGGCAATGCCTCTAGCCTGCACAGCTTTGGCCTGGAGGCAAAAGAGGCTCTGGAAGAATCCCGAGAGAAGGTGGCAAAACTCCTGGGGGCGATGCCGGAGGAGATCATCTTCACTTCGGGGGGCACAGAGTCCGACAATTTAGCCTTAAAAGGCATAGCGCGGCGCAATAAGAATAAGGGCAAACATATTATCACTACCAGCGTGGAGCATCCTGCCATCCTGGAAACCTGCCGCAAACTGGAAAAGGAGGGCTTTGTCGTCACCTACCTGCCCGTGACGAGCGAGGGGCTGGTGGACCTGGCCTCCTTGGAGGCGGCCATTCGCCCCGACACCATTCTCATCTCGGTCATGCACGCCAACAACGAGATAGGAACCATCCAGCCGCTGGAGGAGATCGGCCGGCTGGCTGCGGAAAAGGACATTTACCTGCATACTGATGCCGTGCAGAGCGTGGGCAAGATTGCCACCGATGTAAACGCCCTTGGTGTCGATTCTCTCTCTCTTTCCGCCCACAAGCTCTACGGGCCCAAGGGCGTGGGAGCGCTCTACATTCGCCGGGGCACAAAACTGGAGAGCATCGTCCAGGGCGGCGGGCACGAAAGAGGACTGCGCTCGGGAACGGAGAACTTGGCGGGCATCGTCGGCCTGGCAAAAGCGGCAGAGCTGTGCTGTGAAGGCATGGCTGTGGAGGGGCAGAGGCTGGCGGGCCTCGCCAATAGGCTGGCGAGCCTGGTCCTGGGAAAGGTCAAGGAAGGCTGGATCAATGGAACCATGAAGGCAAGGCTTCCCGGAAGCCTGAATTTCGGCTTCAAATATGTGGAAGGCGAATCGCTGCTGCTTTTCCTTGACTCCAAAGGCATAGCCGTGTCCACGGGATCGGCCTGCTCCTCGCATAAGCTAGAGCCCAGCCACGTGCTGCTCTCTTTGGGCCTGCAGCCGGAAGAGTGCCACGGCTCCCTGAGGATCACCATGGGCCGATCGAACACAACAGAAGAGGTGGACTATGTGGCAGAGTGTATAGTCGAAGCGGTGGAGAGGTTCAGAGGCATATCAGCTCTTGGAAGAAAGTGATAATGGAGAATGCAAGTCTGATCAGTGCTCGGCAGCCTTTCTGGCCTGCACTGCCAGCCCGCGCTTGATCTGCAGCATCTCCTCAGGCGCGAGCATGGCTGTTCCCGTGGCCAGCAGCTGATCCAGAGAGTCCACAACCAGCACCTCTTCCCCGGCCCGAATCTCCGGATCCGCGCTTAAGACGTGCTTGGCAAAGAGATTGCCGCCTTTGGCAACGAAGGGCGCGGCATCCTCCGAGGCCACAACCCGGAGATTGGGACTATTGAACCGGGCGTGCAGCCTTCTTGCCCCCATCATGCTGAGCGTCAAGAGGTTATCGCTGGCCCGAACTGTGACGATCCTCTCCTTTCCCGAGTAGAGGTACCTAAGCCGGCGCGTTTTGGAGAGGCTGTAGGTTGTGTCATCAAGAAAGAGGGCCTCGCCTGCACCTCTTCCAAACTGGTAATCGGCAATAATCCTGGCACGCTTTAGCATCTCATGTCCTTAAAACTGCAACTAATAAAGAGTTATGGTTTCTACAAAATAAGTTTACCACCATAATCTATTTTGCTCTCCTCATTGCATCTCCTCCAATCCTGATTTGATATACCGGTGATTTGATTGAAGCCTTTAAGCGTTGAAGATCCCGAAATCGCAGCCGCGATCCAGGCTGAGCTGGAGCGGCAGCGAAATAACATAATTCTGATCGCCTCTGAGAACTTCGCAAGTAGAGCCGTCATGGAAGCCCAGGGCTGCGTCATGACCAACAAGTATGCGGAAGGCTACCCAGGCAAACGCTACTACCGTGGCACGGCCTGTGTGGACGTGGCAGAGAATCTGGCTCGCGAGCGCTGCAAGAAGCTCTTTGCCGGCGCAGAGCATGTCAATGTGCAGCCGGTGAGCGGCACCCAGGCCAACATGGCCGCCTACTTTGCCGTGCTCAAGCTTGGCGACACCATCATGGGCATGAATCTGGCCCACGGCGGTCACCTCTCGCACGGCAGCCCGGTTAACTTCTCGGGCAAGATGTACAAGATCGTGCCCTACAGCGTCTCGCCCGAGACAGAGATGCTCGACTACTCCGAGATGGCAGCCATTGCCAGAAAGAACAAGCCTCAGCTCATAGTGGTGGGCGCCTCCAGCTATCCTCGGACCATAGACTTCAAGGTCGTCCGCGAGATTGCCGACGAGGTAGGAGCAAAGGTCATGGCCGACATCGCTCACATTGCGGGCCTGTGTGCCGTGGGCGCGCATCCCTCACCCGTGCCCTACTCAGATATCGTTACCACTACTACTCATAAGACCCTGCGTGGGCCAAGGGGCGCACTGATCATTTGTAAAGAGGAGCTTGCTGCTGCCGTAGATAGATCCGTCTTCCCGGGCACTCAGGGCGGGCCTTTTATGCATGCCATAGCCGCAAAAGCGGTGGCCTTCAAGGAGGCACTGGCACCCGAGTTCAAGGAGTACCAGTTCCAGGTGGTCAAGAACGCTCGCGCTCTGGCGGACAGGCTTCTGGAAAACAAATTTGATCTGGTCTCAGGCGGCACGGACAACCACCTTATGATGGTCAAGCTGATCAAAGAAGGCATAACAGGTAAAGTGGCCGACGAAACCCTGGAGAGAGCGGGCATAACCCTGAACAAGAATATGACCCCCTTCGATCCGGCCACGCCCTTCGTCACCAGCGGCATTCGCATCGGCACACCTGCCATGACCACCAGGG
>JAABPZ010000052.1 GCA_011391755.1 Methanothrix sp.
CGTTTTTTCCCCACGAACGTCCAGAGTTCGTCCATCTCAACTTTTGGCGTCTCGACGTCGTTTAAGATAACTTCATTGACTTTTTCGCAATGCATTCCAGCTCTCGATACCCAAGTGCTTGCTGTAGATGGTTTTACCTCAAGTGTCTCTGCGATCCCTAAGACGCTCATTCCGCGCATTGCCATTTTTAAAGCCATCTTGACTTTCTCTTCATCTGTTCGCAGGTCATAAAATGGCGTGTTAGTTCTATCACAGAAAGTAGTTTCGCATGTATGGCAGATAAACTTCCTGCCCTTGCCGGAACTTCTCTCATAGGTGCCATAGACAGTAACGTTTCCCTTTCCAGCAACTCCAAATAGAGTACACCTCTCATTTGGACATGCTACATCTAAGAATCGTGGTTTTGGACCTCTTTTTCCCATTTGCTACACCCATGTATCATATGCAGTGTAGTTCTATTTATAACAACCTATAGTTAAATCACGACCCAGAGGTCGCAGAGACGTGAAATTTACCATAGTGAAGAGCCCTCTTGGCCGGCAATTTTCGTATCCTGCAAACAAAATCCTTTTATCTTTTCTCGGCCTTTCGTACCGGCATGTTCAAGATCGGTTTTGTGAAGCTCGGAAACATAGCCACCTCGACGGCTATTGATCTCTCCCTGGATGAGATTGCGGAAAGGTCCGACATCGAATTCAAGATCGTCAGCTTCGGCCCCAAGATGACCAAGAAGGAGGGCGAAGGCGCCGCCGAACTGTTGGCCTGGGCACCTCAATTGGTGGTCATCTGCAGCCCCAACGCCGCGACGGCCGGACCCACGGCGGCGCGCGAGTTGTTCAAAGGCGTGCCCACCATTGTCATCTCCGACGGTCCCGTCAAGAAGGAGTCGCGCGACGCTCTGGCCGCGGAAGGATTTGGCTACATCATCCTGCCCATGGACCCGCTCATCGGTGCCAAGCGCGAGTTTCTCGACCCGGCGGAAATGGCCCTCTTCAACTCCGACGCCCTGCGGGTTCTGGCCGCCTGCGGAGCCATCCGGCTAGTGCAGGAAGAGCTGGACAGCGCATTGATCAGCATCGCCGCAGGACTGGCCAAGCTTCCCTCCATTCTGGCCACGCCCGAGAAATGCGCCGAGCGCATGAACTTCTTCAATCCCTACGCCCGTGCCAAGGCCGTCGGCGCTCTTTACATGGCACAGGCAGTGGCCAGCATCGATGCTGCCGCTTGCTTCCGCCTGAAAGAGCTGGAGGCGATAGCTCTTGCTGCCGCCGCAGGTCATGAGGTCATGCGGGCCGCCGCGAAGCTGGCGGACGAGTCCCGAGAGCTGGAGAAGGCGGGCGACAGCGTCTCCCGCCAACCCCATGCCCGCACCGGAGAACTCATGAACAAGACTCGGCTGCTGGAAAAGCCGGAGAAAATCTGAAGGATTACTTTCGCCCCGCGCGGCTTGCGGCTTTATAGAAGCCGGTGCAACAGGTATCTGTGGCAAGGAAGACTGCACCGGCCCTACAAGCTTCTGGGCAAATGGGCGGTCTTCCCATTCACCCCATTCTTATCGATTCAAGTGGTCTGGAATAGCAAGAATATCATTATTTACTAATAGCTACCAATGAGGACTACATGAGCCTGAAGGTCACAATGCTAGGAACAGGCGTGGGAGTCCCCCAGCCCGGTCGCTCCCAGGCGGCGGTATTAGTGGAGAACGATCAGACTCTGCTCCTGGACTGCGGGGCGGGCACTCTCCTGCGCCTGGACGAGGTGGGAGTCGATCTGGAGGCGCTGGACACGGTGGTGATCACGCACCTTCATTTGGACCACGTCTCCGATCTACTGGCCCTGGCCAATGCCCGTTATCTGGCAGATATGCCCGGCCTGCAAATCTTCGGGCCGCAGGGCACAGAGGTCTATTTTAGGATCATCAAGAGCGTCTACCCCAACCTTATGAAGATGAGTGTGGCGGTGCAGGAGCTCAAACCCATGGATTCTTTCACCCTGAAGGGCTTTGACATCTTTGCCGAGGAGGCGCGCCACAGCGTGACGGCTCTCGCCTACCGCCTGGAGGCAGAGGAAAAGGTAGTGGTCTACTCCGGAGACACAGAGCCCTGCCCACGCGTGGCTGCTCTGGCGAAGGAGGCCGACCTGCTCATTCACGAGTGCTCCTTTCCTGAGCCCTTTGATGTCACCAACCACACGACGCCCAAAAAACTGGGCAGCATGATCAAGAACCTGGGCGTTAAGCGCGTGGTGCTCACCCACCTCTACCCGCAGGCACAGGGATGCGAGGACGAGATGGCCGAACAGGTGATTGAGCGGTCCGGAGCGCCCACCATTGTGGGCTGGGATATGATGAGCGTGGTGGTTTGACCTCTTCGATCGATTTGAGGTCCATCTCGTTGCTTCCCGATCAATGATTGCTTAAGCCATCTTTTCCGAGATTCAGCTCCCGTGCCCTCTCATAGCTTTCGTTAGCTTCATTGTATCTGCCCAATTTTTGCAGGGCATAAGCTCTCTCCTCCCAGGCCCGGAGGTTGGATTGATTGCGCGAGAGGATGTCATCGTATGATTCGACGGCCTTGTCCCATCTTCCCATACTGCCTGCTATACCGGCGTTGTTAAAATCATCCTGATCTCGGCCTGCTTCTCCCTTGAGCGAATCCTCCGCACCCAAGAATAGAAGGCCGGTAAACATGAGGATAATAGTCAGCAGAGCTATTCCCACAAAAATCGCGCTCACAAATAGTGCCTGATCGATAGATTTCCTATTAGCATTATCTACAGCCTCGTAGCCCTGACCTAGCAGGGCCCGCAATCGCTCTGGAGTGATCCAGGCCAGGAGACCGGCGACTGTGAGCAGCACGCCGGGAGGAATCCACAGGACCCATCCTAAGAAGCCAAAGAACGGGATCCAGACAAGGTACCCCACGGGAAAGCCCAAGAGCCCGCTGCCAAGGAGTAGCCACGCGGCTCTTTTCTTGTTTTTGGCGTAAAGAAACGCGCCAGCAATCCCAGCCAGGCCCAGCAGCAGGAATACAACACCTCCGGCCTGGTATAGTTCGCTCCAGCCAGAAGGGATGTGAGATGACGAGAGCCCGATTAGCGAGGCTATGAGATCCAAGGCTGCGATGAGCAATCCAGCCAGCCCTCCCAGGCCGGCCAGGGTTTGGATGGTAAGCCTGCCCAGTCGGTCGCTATCTTTTATTGCCATGGCTTTCAATTTCTGCTCACCTTCTTGCTTGACCATTTTCTTCCCTCCGAGAGCTAATTATGAGGTTGGCTTTGATGCCATTATGCAGATAGTGTTCATTCTCAATGATGAATAAAATATGTCAAGTCATCCCAATATCTTTGAGATATTGAAGGACATAAGGACCCAGCATTTGGTCGTAAATACTCTTTAAAAACGAATTGATAAATCCCGATGCAATAAAAATGATCACGACTGCCGCAAAGCTTCTCCTTGGGTGCAGCGAGAGTTGTCTATTTAGCAGCTCTATCATTTTATCTTTGGTCGATGAGTTCTCTTCCCTAACTGCAGAAAGCGCCGAAACTTGTTCGCTTTCTAGATTGGAGTCTTCGATCTTGATCCAATCGATTTTGTCTAGCAGGCCCTCTCCAATGGCTATCGCGTCCTCATAAGCCTTAATCGCAGCTTTGCAGGATGCATCCGATTTCATTTCCGCTAGCTTTTTGGCTTCGTTTCCGGCTGCTTTGAATCGAGCATAGTCTTTCTTGAAGTCACTATAATTCATGTTGATGCAGAATCTCGCCTTTCGCGGATCATCGCAGACGGCTGAAATCTCCGAACCGATGGAGATTACTACGATCTGATAGCACAGGTAGGTAGTTTCGATCAGGGCATCAAGAGCAAGTGAGATTCGGGCTTGATCTTCCTGCTCAGAGCCGGAGTCGTCGCAATGGGATAAATGAGTGAATGAATCGGTTATGCCGTCAACTATAGGTTGAGGAAGCGGCTTTCCATCCCGTAACGTATCCTTCATGCGAAGGTAGGAAGGCAAGAATCGATTCTGGTAAAAGGAAAAGAACGAGCCGCAGGATGTCATTTTAATCGGGAGAGGTGCTCAATATCTCATCAAACTTTTTATGTATACCTTCTTTTCCCTTCTCGAGAGGAACCACATATCCCCGGCGAGTAACAATCCAGCCGCCTTTGGAATTAGAGAAACCAGCGCGTTGAACCCTCCATGTGTCTCCGTCTCTTGGCGGAAGGGGATCACTGCCATAATTATGAGAATCCTGGATCTTTCCATCTCTGTCATGGACTACGCATTCAGCACCATGATTTTTGCAGGTATCTTTTTGCACCGATGCCCTCTCCCCAGCATGAGACTTTTCCACATCCCTGCCGCTTTGTGGATTGGATACAACATGCCGCTCTTTGCGTGCCATTAGTATACATAGAGTCATGTAATGCTATATAAAATGAGGGCCAGAAATATTCGCTCATGCAACTGATGGGAATAACAGCCTTATTGCTGCCGATTTCTGGCTGAAGAGAATGTGGTGATATACTCCGGAGACATTGAGCCCTGCCCGCGCGTGGCTGCTCTGGCATATGGAGCCGACCTGCTCATTCACGAATGCTGCATATTATTACTATTCTTTGAAGAAACTTTAGAAAACTTAATAAAGTTATAGTGCTCATAACCTTTCATAAATTCAGTCACATGTAGATCATTTCTCTCTATTTCCAGGAGAGACTCAATCCGGAGGCGTAAGGTATGAATGAGATTCGCTACGTATGTTTATCAGATATGCACCTTGGCGAGGAGGACAGCCTTCTCACCGAGGTGAATGGCAATAATGTAGATCCCCTCAAGGCAAGCGCCGTAATGGTTCATCTCGCCGAATGTCTGCGGGAGTTGATCTCCAAGAACGAAGGGCCAGAGAAGCCCACATTGATTCTGAACGGTGATATTTTGGAGCTGGCTCTCTCCGAGTACAACACCTCTGCTATGATTTTCGAACGGTTCATGGAGCTTGTCATGGCAAAAGGCAGAGAACTCTTTGATAAGATCATTTACATTCCGGGCAACCATGACCACCACTTATGGGAGATGGCCAGAGAGACACAGTACGTTGAGTATATTTACCGGCATCCCAATATAAATCTGGATCTGCCCTGGCACAAGACTGAGATGTTTCTTTTGGAAGGAAAGGAGAACGACAGCAACGAGAACCAAGTCACTTCATATTTTCTTGATAGAATCCTGAAGCGACACGCCAAACTTGATATCAAAGATAATTACAGGCTGCGCGATAACATCCTTATTAAAATTGCCTATCCGAACTTAGGCATCCTCTCGGAAAGCAAAGAGAAATGCGTCATCATTCATCACGGTCACTTCGTAGAGTCGAAATACTACATCATGAGCAAACTGAAAGCGGATCTGTTGAATATAGACTGTGAGATGCCCAGCGACATACAGTTGATTGAGTCTGAGAACTTCGCATGGATTGATTTCCTCTGGTCTGCCCTGGGACGCTCCGGTGAGGTGGGAGCGCTTACGGAGAGCCTTTACGAGCACATGCTTGATGAAGGACAAATGAATCTCCTTATCTCCAAAGTTGCCAAAAACCTGTCAAAAAAATACGACCTCATAGGCTGGCCTGACTTGGTGGAAGAGAAGATCTTGAAGAGCGCACTTGAGTTCGTTTTTAGCAGAATATCTGGTGGGGAAAGAAGCTTGAAAGACATGCCTTTGGGACAGCAGACCGAAAAGGGCATGGCGCAGTATCTAATGGCCGTAAGAAATCAGATCATCAATGAACGTCAAGGTGCCCCACTTCCTTCTGAAATGGCCTTTGTATTCGGCCACACCCATAAGCCGTTCCTAGAGGAGTTTAACATAGAAGGATTCAGAATGCCGGTGGCAGTCTACAATACCGGCGGCTGGGTAGTTGATAAAGTCAAGCGTGAAGATGTCTTTGGAGGAGCCGTTCTGTTAATGGATGAAAATTTAGATGCATGCTTGCTGGAGATGTATCGCGAGTACGATGGACCAGAAAGCCATCGAGTTGGCGTCAGACATATGCATGATGGCATCACGCAAAGCCCATTCTACAAAAGGATCACCAATCTAGTTCATTCCGACGAGAAGCCGTGGTTGCAGTTCTCAAATATTGCGCATCTGGATGTGAAGAACAGGGCGGACAAGCTCGATGTGAGAATTAAAAACTTATAACATATCATGTAGATGCAAAGAAGTTTCGTGTCAGCCCAAGCATGTTACCCTGGCCGGACTCAATCTTTTTTTTAAAAAAATATACTGAATTAAGATATTATGTTCAGGCCACCTGTTTCCCTGCCGCCGGTCCCCACATGGCGTTGTAGATCTCCGTGATCTTGACCACGGCGCAGCTCTTGGCTGGCAGCTTGTTGTTGATGCCGTGCACCCAGGCCCGCATGGCCTCATAGTCCGGTCCTTCCTTGGTCACCGTGACATTGCCCTTGATCTGGAAGGACTTCTTGGTGTCTCCATTGTAGCAGAGGATGGAGATCTTGGGATTCTCGGCCAGGTTCTGGGCGGTCTTGTAGAAGAAGTTGTCCGCGAGCATGATCGTCTCATCGTCTATGATCTTCATCAGTCCCACAAAAACAACATTGGGCATGCCGGCCTTGCTGGCTGTGGCTATGGGTATGGGCTTTTGCTTCTCCAGGGTCTCGCGAACTTCTGCTGACATCTTCACCATTTTTAAATCACCTTGGTAATAGTTAAGGTCAAGCATTCCATAAATACTTGCGCGTCAAAATTATAATGGCGTCATCGCCTGGGAAAAGACGTTTTGCGTGGCGGTTACATTATAAAATGTCCTGACCCGCCCCCCTGGATACACAACCGAGAATCGGGCAATGCTTTCCTTCAGGGGCTTGTCCTTGCTGCCGAAAGGCATGGAATCGAAGAGATAATAGCCGCTATTATATTTGCCCGCACCCACTACCAGCAGGGCCGCGCCTTCAATATCCGCCTTTATGAGCATAACATCGCTGTATCCTCCCAGGAAAGATATCAATTCCGGCTCCAGATATCTGCATCCCAGAGCCGATACATAGAAGCGAGTAAAAGTATCCAGGGTGTAGTTCAGCTCAAAAGTGGCATTTTCGCCCTCGAGACGCATGGTCACTTCCTTTATGTCGAGATACTCGATGCCATCAGCTGAACCGGCAGATAAAGCACAGAGAGTAAAAAAGGCAAAAATTGCAGCTAGGCGGCGCATCCTTCACCCATACATCTTAAGGATCGACGGCAGGAACAAAACCAGTCCCATTATGGCAAGAAATGCTAGAAATAAGAGCTGCTGCTTTCTTTGAGCCGATTTGAACTTCGACTCGCATAGCTCGTCGCAGAAGTTCTCGTCCGGACGCACGGCATTGCCGCAGACCATGCAGTGTTTATGCGGCATAATATCTGTCATCCTATCACCATAAACGGCTTTAGAAGAGAGAGTAAATAAGGTTTTGCCCTGACCACCTCCGCTCTTGGGCAGGGAAAAGTGACTCTGCCTGTTGTCATGCTTAGGATATATATTACTTTTAAAATAACATAATAAACACAAGCATACAGTTTGGTATTTTTCGGGGCGGTCCTTCTTTCAATGAAGAAAAAATTCAAGGATTATTTTTCCACTGGAAATAAAGGGGTTGATCGTCAACTACCCACGAATAAATTTGTGGGCTTGCGGCTCCGCAAAAAATCGGGCCACGATGGGCATATTGACTGATGCCCGTGCAGCTATATTCCGAGCTGCAACTATGTCTGCTGGATCAGAGAAACCACAGCAGATACAGCAAAATTCATCCCTAGTAGGACGGTTGGATCGAGAGATATGATGGCAGATCGGACATTCTTGAGATGTATAGGCAGGATCAATGTAAGCAACTGGTACACCAGCAATGACTGCCTTGTAGCTGATAAACTGCCTGAGCTGATCAAAACTCCAAGAGCTATGTCTATGTCTCTGAACCTTAGTTTGGACCGTTGTCCTCTCTCGGATGCCTTTGAGATCTTCAAGGGCGATCAAAGAAGAGGTGTCTATGGCTTTCTTGACAAGCTTCTTGGAAATGCAATGATTGGTGTCTCTCTTGAATCGGGATTCATGACCAGAAAGTTTCTTAAGATGCTTTTTGGCACTATCGCTACCACAACTTTGAAGCGAGGCTTTGAGATTATCAAGTTTGGCTCTGGTCTTGTCGATCTTTTTCCCTGAGAAAGTTTCTCCTGTAGAATCTACGGCGATGTTCTTAATTCCGAGATCGACACCAAGAACATTCGTTGGAACGATGAGGACAG
>JAABPZ010000053.1 GCA_011391755.1 Methanothrix sp.
GCCGTCAATACCATGGCCGAAGCACTCGCCCCGCGCATTGAACAGATCACCGGCGGGCGGGTGTATCTGCGCATCATCTCCAATCTGGCCGATCTTCGCCTGGTTCGGTCAAAGGCGGTCTTCAAGGCAGAGGAGATAGGCGGCCATGAGGTAGTGGACGGAATACTCCTTGCAGCAGAGCTGGCAGAGGTTGACCCCTACCGTGCCGCGACCCACAACAAGGGTATCATGAATGGAGTGACGGCCGTGGTGCTGGCCACTGGAAACGATACCAGGGCAGTGGAGGCCGGAGCACATGCCTTTGCATCGATGGATGGACGCTACAAATCTTTAACCCGTTATGAGAAGAACCGGGATGGAGACCTGGTGGGTACTATTGAGATGCCTGTGGCCGTAGGCCTGGTAGGCGGAGCGACGCGCGTTCATCCTGTGGCCAAGACGTCCGTGAAAATTCTGGGCGTTAAGAGCGCAGACGAACTCTCCCGCATCATCGCCTCGGTGGGCCTGTGCCAGAACTTTGCAGCGCTCAGAGCCCTGGCCTCAGAGGGCATTCAGAGGGGGCACATGTCTTTGCACGCCAAGAACGTGGCTGTGCAGGCGGGGGCTAAGTGCGATCTGATTGAGATCATCGCCGCCCGCATGGCTGCCGAACGCAGGATAAGCGTGGATCGAGCCGTGCAGCTGATGGCTGAGCTGGATGAAAAAGCAAAGGAGATAACTTGAGCTACAGGATTGGAGCTCTGGGGCCAGAGGGAACTTATTCGGAAAAGGCGGCTCTTCTCTGGATAAAGGGCCGGCCACAGGCCAGCATCGTCTATTTTAATGACTTTGAGGGTGTGCTGGAGGCGGCGGCGGCCGGCCGGCTGGAGGCGGGCATCGTCCCTGTAGAAAACAGCCTGGAAGGAGCAGTAACCACCGTCATGGATCTGCTCTTGAGACTGGATGTTGTGATTGTCGGGGAGGTGAACGTCCCCATCAGACACTGCCTGGTGGGCCAGGGTGGGAATGTCAAGGTCATCCTCTCCCATCCCCAGGCGCTGGCCCAGTGCCGGCAGTATTTGCGCGAGCACTATCCAGAGGCCGAGATCAGGACCACCGGTTCCACCAGTCATGCCGCCCGCCTGGCCCAGGAGTTCCCAGAGATGGCAGCTGTAGCTGGAGCTGACACAGCTCTGAAATATGGATTGCAGATCCTGGCCAGAGAGATTCAGGATGCAAGTGACAATGTAACCCGTTTTATTGTGGCAGCAAGAAAGATGGCCCCAGCCACCGGACGGGACAAGACCTCACTGGTCATTTACCTGGATAAGGATCGTCCCGGTGCGCTCTTCTCCATTTTAGAGGAGTTTGCCAGGCATAGTATCAATTTGACCAGAATAGAGTCGCGTCCCAGTCGCAAGGGCCTCGGAGATTACTATTTTTACATCGACCTGGAAGGGCATGTGGATGATCGCGCCGTGGGAATTGCCCTGGCGGCAATAAAAGAGAAGGCGGCCATGGTCCGGGTGCTGGGATCGTATCCCCGGGCGTGAGCCTTGAATGGAGTTGATTTGATGCCAATCGGAATTGTACTTGCCCCCTACGGCACTCTTTATCCTTCTGCCCTGGCCACCTATGACCAAATCCGAAAAGCTTATGAGCGCATATTTCCCGGCTCGCCGATCCGGCTGGCCTTCACATCGCGGCTCATGATTGCAAAGCTGTTGGAGAACGAGGGCATCAGCGTGCCAAGCCTTCCGGAGGCGCTGGCGGAGCTGCACGACCTGGGATTGGAGAGTGTGGTCGTCCAGTCCCTGCAGATTGTGCCGGGTGGAGAGTTTCACCAGGCGGCAGCGCTGGTAGAGAGATGGAGGGGGGAAAAGCCAGCATTTTCGCGGATAGAGATCGGTTTGCCTCTGCTATCGAACCCTTCGGACTGCCGAATGGTCTCATCCCTTCTGCCCGCCTTTTGCAGCGGGCCCGCATATCGCCGGGATCCGGAGAAAGAGGCGGTGCTCCTGGTGGGCCACGGCACGGGCCACCCTGCCGATGCTCTCTACTCTCTCATGTCCATGGTATTGAAAAAAGGTCACAAGAATGTCTTCCTGGGCACTATGGAAGGCTTTGCCAGTCTTGCCGAGCTTTTGCCAGAGTTGAAGGTCTCTGGGGTGAAAATTGTGCGGCTCTTGCCCTTCTTGCTTGTGGCGGGAGGACACGCAGAAAACGATATCTTTGGCCAGAGCCCTTTGTCCTGGAAGAGCACCCTGGAGAGAGAGAGCTATGAAGTTGTGGTTGATCGCCGCGGCCTAGGTGAGAGAAGGGAGATCGTTTCCCTATTCCTGGAGCACACCAGAAATGCCCTGAAAAAGATGGAAAATGAATAGCATGCCAAGTAAAGATTGCCTTTTGAACTGTTGAACGTTGAATGCATGACGACCAATATGTATATATACTTGTGTAGGTATGTAGGTAAGGTTGCAATGGCATCGATTCAAGGGACATTTCCTGAGATGTTTTTGTGGCATAAGTCGATTCTTTGAGTCGATAAAACGGTAAGTGAGTTAAAATGGAAAGATATGGAAGCGGCAGCAGAGGCGGCTTTAGCAGCGGCCCCAGAGAGATGCACGATGCCACCTGCGCAGAGTGCGGAAAGACATGTCAAGTTCCCTTCAAGCCCGATGGATCCAGGCCCGTGTACTGCAGCGATTGCTACCAGAAGCACAAGCCTGCAAGACCAGCCGGTGCCTCCAGGCCACCCAGAAGATACTAAGCAGTTTGATAATTATTTGATCAGATAAAAGCAGGGCCAAAAAATGGGTTCCTGCATTTTTTTGATTTCCAAAAACCTTGTGTGGCAGATAATTGACTTCTCTTGATTCCAGTATTCGCTGAAAATGCTTATGACAGGATAATAATTTAATATTAGAATGAAATAGTGATAGCAATGCAATTTACAAAAAAATTCGTAGATGATGAAATCATGGATGATATTCTCAAAGAGGCAGCAGATGGATACGGAGACCTTATAGCTGCAGCCTTAGTTCATAATGTGAGTGTGAAATCTCTGCAGACCAGAGTTGTTGAACTACGCGATTTGAGGGCTACATGGATTTCTTAAATGAAAAGAAGGTGCACTATTCGTCAGGTTCATGCGCCAATTGTGGCAGTTCCTCTTTAGCCTCAAAGGCAGAACCTCGCACGGACGAGATGAAGCTATGCACTTCTTGCCTGGAAGAGCGACACGTCTCCTTAGATGATCTGAGGACCAATGTGAGAAAGCAATTCGATATGATCAGATCACCCAATCTTCGCAGTTGCTTTTTGAGGATGCTTCTCTCCGGGGAAGTAGACCTTGCCCCTGCCGGATGGAAGACCGGAATGGCACTGGGATTTGAACTGAAGGACGCAGGCTTTGCTCTTCAAGAATCAAGGCAAATCCTGCTCCAGGCAAAAGCGAGCTCAAGTGTGGTGGACAGCCTGTTAGATAATATCTACCGAAGAAAGGGTCAGGGATCTTTAGCCTGCGAGCAGATCCGAGGGCTGAATGTGATCTGTGACCAATGCCCCGGTCAATATAAGATAGCTCGACGTGAGCATAAGACTGAGATATGCTGATACAGTAGAGTATATTTATGATGGCTGAAAAGAAGAACTACTGGGAAAAGCAAAAGTCGTTCTGGAAAACACCTAAGGGAATTGCGATATGGATCATGCTCCTGGCAGCTATCCTTGGCGGGGGCCTGCTGGCCCTCAACGTCTTCGGATCCCCCTATCCAGTAATTGAGTCCTTTCGTGCCGATCCCGTGGTGGTAAGCCCTGGGGACGGCTCCAACTTAAGCTGGAGCGTGATCGGCGCTGCCCGGGTGAATATAGACCAGGGAGTGGGCGAGGTAGCGCTCAAGGGCTTTAAGCAAGTTAAGCCGATCTACACCACCACTTACAGGCTGACGGCTATTAACGGCTCGATAAATAGATCCATGACACTCAAAATAATGGTACAGCAGCTTTGAGTAACTATCCGATAGCAATCTCAATAAGATCAAAGGGGTCAACGCATGATTTCCATCTCGATTTACAGAGCAGGGACCATAGCTAAATTATTACATATATTATTACTACTATTATTTTGTATATCAAGTTCGCTTATTACCTTTCCATTAGTCGCCCTGGCTGCTCAGGATGAGGCCTACGGAATAGTCACAAACGTAGTGGATGGCGACACCTTCGACGTTACCATAGAGAAGGCCGGTGCAAAAGTAGCCTACCGTGTGGAGAGAATTCGCCTGGCAGATATCGACTCCCCCGAGATGGAATCGGAAAAAGGGCCGGCTGCAAAAGATTTCACCTTTGCCTTGCTCATGAACAAAAGGGTCTACCTAGACATCGATGATCTTTCAGCAAACGGCCGGGATAGCTACGGCAGGCTAATCTCTGTGGCTTATCTCACCGGATTCTACGGCCAGCCAATAGCTGCTCCCAATTTCAATCGTCTTTTAGTGGATAGCGGTCATGCCAAATTAGAGAACTTCACCAATAACGAATTCGATCCCAAGGATTGGCGAGACGGACAAAGCCCGCAGGCAGAAAGCGAGCCGTTGCAAAGTCTGGGGCAGGAATTGCAGAAGAATCTCACAGAAGATCTGCTTCCCAGGCTGCAGGAGTCGGCAGAAAAGGAGATGGGCAAGGCTGCAAAAGAAGGCTGGGATTGGCTGAAGGGGCAGATTGGGGTTTGAGTTTCAGGGGGTTGTCAAATGCCCAATGGTATTGATCAGAGGCAGTCGGTGTAACACCCGATGAATTTGGCAATGAACGATAAATATCTTTGTACTCAGCATCTATGAAAATGCCTTATTGATTATTATCATGATGCTGTGGCTCGCTGCCATCCCCCCAGGCGCGGATCGACAGACCGGCCACGACGGCAGCGGACGAAGCGTGCTAGTCGGGTGCAGGGCCGCAGCGCAGGGAGCCCGGACCATCACGATGACGAGTGAGCCTCGGGGGATGACGGGCAGCGGGGGCAGCGAGCCCAAGCGGCGAGGAGATGGGCGATGGAGCAGATGACGGGAGCGGTCATTCTCTTATCCACCGGACATCAACGAACTCCCTTTTCCATTTCGATAAGCTTTTGGCACTCGATCAGGACTTCATTTGTTTTTGAGAGCGCTTCCAGAGCATCATCCCTGGTATAGAGGCTCTCCGGGGTCGCTCCGCTTTGCTCATCCCCGTAAAAGCTGATCTCACGTTCTGCTCTGAGCAGGCGAGAGATGGAGGCGAGACGGGGAATTTGGCTCTTGAAGGGCTCTGGATAACGGTGTGCATATTGCTTCAAAATCGGCCCCACGTCATGAATGCGTGGTACCTCGATCTTTGCCCAGAGAAGAGCACATTTTAGCGCCAGCTCTACTGCTTCCTGAGAGCGTCGCACTACCATATTCCAAGCTTCTTTTTCCTTCAGGTACTCTGCTTCCCCAATGATGATCAAAGCCTGCGATATCATTCTGTCTAGAGAATTGCCGGGATTCATAGCTCTGCGACCTCCTCCGGAATAGATGACCGCAACAGATCCCAGTACCAGAAATTTCCCATGACTTTGCGCACTGCTCCTTCTCTTTCCAGTTGTTCCTTGACCATAACCAGCAGTGTCTCTAAGAACCGGTACCGGTCATATAGCAAGATAGCTTCCTGGGACATATCCAGATACAAAGGATGGAATTCTTGGGCTTCAGATCGAGTGCGGATAACTTCAATGAAATCTGTATAGACACCCTGCCTCCAGAGCCGCTCCAACTCCGGCGTCAGTGATTCACGCACAGGATCGAGCAGACGGCGACGAGAAAGCATGCCGGAAGGAGCCTCCTGGAGCACGACGAAGAGATCTATATCGGAGCCGGGTCCCGCCTGGCCACGGGCTACGGAGCCGAAGAGGGCGATGGAGACAAGTCGGTCCCCTAATGCTTCTTTTGCCTTCGCAGCATAACGTTTCGCCAGGTCAAATAGATCGGCGTTTAGCTCTGCACGGGAATTGGGCATTTCAAATCTCCTGTAATTTTTCCTTTATTTTTTATTAACTGTCCAATATTCTCCGGTCGGGCCCTGAACACAAGGATCTCGCCTACCTAGCGGATAGCGTTCCGGATGCAGGCAAGGACCACTTTCACTCTTTCTTCTGGCCTGCCGCGAGTTGGCCTGCGGGCCGCTCTCAGAGGGCGTCGCTCAAGGCCGCGACCGGCCAAGGCCGTTGACGTACCTCCGAACTAATGGCGCTCTACTTCTCTGCTGGCATCGTCACATCCACCACCTGTCCCACGACCCACCTTTGGCTGTGGCTAGCCACCACAACAGCGCCCAACTTCGGATCGTAGAAGGCGATGGCAGCAGCCGGCGAGCCGTGCAGGCGGTGCAGCGCCATGCCCGACCCCCGGAGCGCGGCCCTCCACGATGACCAGCGAGCCACGGGGAATCTCAGGCAGAGGGGGCAGCGGTTCGGCGGGGTGAGACCAATAACCTAAAGCTAGTCCGCCGAGAACCACTCCTCTCGGCTTATGCCTCCATCCCGCAATATTTTGACCAATAGGTCTAATCCGATCACCTCACCATGATGTGGATTAGGGATAATGATAGTATCGATTCCACGGACCATATACTGATGTCTCTTCCCTTAAAAAGGTCCCACCGCACCCAGCCTGATCAGTCGCTTTATCAGATCTCGTCTCGACACTGGAGAACGGCTTATGCAACCGGGATCGGCTCCTTAGCGGATGTGGAAATTGTCAGACCACCCATAGACGGTACGCTTTGCCCCCATTGAAGTTTGGCCACAATCCATTCCTCAATGACCACTATCAGCTCCTTCCTGCATTCTTCAAAGGTCTTGCCTGTAGCCCAGACGCCCACGAGGCCGGGCACGTGAGCATAATATGGATCAGGGTTATCGATTATCTCGTATTCGGCCTTTTCAAGAGCTGCCTGGATGTATTCAGCGAACATGCAATTTGTTAATAGGCTGCACAAGGAGAAAAAGATAGCGGATAATCATAATTCGCACATCTACTTCTCTGCAGGCAGCGTCACATCCACGACCTGTCCCACGACCCACCTTGGGCTGTGGCTGGCGGCTCTGGGCGCGGATCGGCTGCCTGGGCAGCAGCCGGCGAGCCGTGCAGCCTGTGCAGGGCCGCAGCGCAGGGAGCGCGGCCCTCCACGATGACGAGGGAGCCGCGGGGGATCTCGGGCAGCGGGGGGGCAGCGAGCCCACGCGGCGATGGGATGGCGATGGAGTAGATGACGAGAGCGGTCATTTTCCTGTCCTTTTGCATGTCAATCTTATCATATCTCGAAAATTCTCTTCATCTTTTGATTGACTTCGTCTCTCAGATCGCCATCGATCTTCCCTATCTCGCCATCTGCCAGATCTTTGCGAACAGTTGATATTTTGGTCAGCTTTAGGACGGATGCAGCCTTCAAGCCAGTTTGATAAAACTCTGGATCTTGCGTGCTGATATAAACATCCCATTCAGGAAATACATTGAACATTGTCGTTGTTATGGCAGCCACAATTAAATCCCGCCTTCCCTCAAAGATGACCAGTGCAGGCCTCAGCTTTGCAGCAGTCAAATCTGTGTAAGGGACAGGTATCAGGATGATTTTCCCTTCATTTGTATCTTACCTTTAAGTCTGCGACGCTATAGAGGTCCGGTTCATCCTCATACAGTTCCATGATAGATTCCTCAGATAGTTTCATGAGTTCTTCGGTCATGCTCTCGTCAAGCACGTCATCGATCCTTCTAGAGATGTCAAAGAGCATTTGCTTCATCTCCACGACCTCAGCCTCAATATCCATAATTTAACTATTGGCAATGAACGATAAATATCTTTGTACTCAGCATCTATGAAAATGCCTAATTGATTATTATCATGATGCTGTGGCTCGCTGCCATCCCCCCTGGCGCGGATCGACAGACCGGCCACGGCTGCCGCAGGCGAGCCGTGCAGCCTGTGCAGGGCCATTGCCCGACCCCCGGAGCGCGACCCTCCACGATGACGAGACGAGGGAGCCGCGGGAACTGAATCGACAGCAAGAATACATTAATACAACGGGAGTGCGGAGGGTCACGAATTCCCCATCCTTTAGGGTGGGGATGAAGTGAACCCTCGCCCGGATTTCATGTTTTCTTGAGATTGATTAACAAGGCTATCATGCAGCCGAACGC